>CALROF020000059.1:0-28894 GCA_943369775.1 Reyranella massiliensis 521 | reverse complement strand
GCTGCCGAGACCAGCGCCTTTGCCGGCGGGCCCTGGAATCCCAAGCTGCAGCACGGAGCCGCCCCCTCGTCTCTGATCTGCTGGGCGGTCGAGCGTCTTCCTTCACCCGTGCCGATGCGGGTCGTGCGCCTGACCGTCGATCTCATGCGGCCGGTGCCTGTCGCGCCGCTCACGATCGAGACGGAGATTGTCCGCGAAGGCCGCAAGATCCAGCTCGTGTCGGTGAAGTTGCTGGTCGATGGCGCCGAGGTCGTACGCGCAAGCGCACTGCGCATCCGCACCGAGCCTAAGGAGACGCCAGCCATCGCGAACGGACCGGCCGTCGCGTTGCCGATGCCAGACCTCTGCGGTCCCCCGGACTTCTTTGCGACGGAGACGCCGTTCCTGAAGGGCATCGAAATGCGCGTCGCCAAGGGCGGCTTCCGCATTCCCGGCCCGGCGGCAATCTGGTATCGCGCGACCCGGCCGATCGTAGCCGACGCCGCCATCTCGCCGCTGATGCGTGCCGTCATCGCGGCCGACTTCTGCAACGGCACGTCGTCGGTCTTCGACATGAAGGACTGGACCTTCATCAACGCCGACCTGTCGGTGAGTCTTGGCCGCGAGCCGGTCGGCGAGTGGATCCTGCTCGATGCCGAAACCTGGGTGGGGCCCGACTGCGTCGGCATTGCCGCCGCGCGGCTTGCCGACGCCAAGGGCTATTTCGGGCGGGCCGTGCAGAGCATCATCTTCGAGAAGCGCTGAGGGAGGCCAAGATGCTGATCGTTCTCGCCGATGCCCGTTTCGATCCGGCGCAGGCCGATCAGGTGCGCGCCCTCGCCCGCCCGATGATCGAAGCCTCGCGCGCCGAGCCCGGCTGCGCCGGCTACGACTACGCTTTCGACCTGCTCGAGCCCGATCTGATGCGGGTGCGCGAATGGTGGAAGGACGAGCAGGCGCTCAAGGATCACTTTGCGACACCGCACATGGCGGCGTTCCTCAAGGGCCTTCGTGCCCTCAAGCCCAAGTCCATCGCCATCAAGTGTCACGAGCTGGGGCCCGAGCGGAAGATGCCAAACGCGGCCTAGCCGCGCTTCCAGGTCGTGCCCTTCGGCCCGTCCTCCAAGATGACGCCCTTGGCCTTGAGGTTGTCGCGGATGCGATCGGACTCCTTGAAGTCCTTGGCCTTGCGCGCCGCCTGACGGGCGGCGATCGCAGCTTCGATCTCCGCATCCGACGGGCCGCTAGCGGCTGCTGCCGGCGTCCAGCGGAACCAGGCTTCGGCATCCTGCTGCAACAGGCCGAGAGCACCAGCACCAGCCTTCAGCTCCGACGGATCGCGCAATTGGTGAACAGCGCTGATGGCCTGCGGCGTGTTGAGATCGTCCGCCAACGCCTCTTCGACACTCTTCGGCACGGGAACGGAGGTCAGCTCCTTGCCACGCAATGCGCCGTACCAGCGGTCGAGCGTCGCCTTGGCCTGGGTCAGCCCTTCGTGCGTGAAGTCGAGCGGCTGGCGGTAATGCGCCGACAGCAGCAGCAGGCGGATGGCCTCGCCGGGATATTGATCAAGCAGCTCGTGGACGGTGAAGAAGTTGCCCAGCGACTTGCTCATCTTCTCGCCGGAGATGTTCAGGAAGCCGTTGTGCATCCAGTACTTCGCCATGATGGCGTGACCGAAGGCGGACCGGCTCTGCGCGATCTCGTTCTCGTGGTGCGGGAAGATGAGGTCGAGACCGCCGGCGTGGATGTCGAAAGTCTCGCCGAGATGGGCGGCGCTCATGGCCGAGCATTCGATATGCCAGCCCGGCCGGCCGCGGCCCCACGGGCTCGTCCAACCTGCCTGCGCCTCGGTCGAGGGCTTCCACAGCACGAAGTCGGCCGGGTCTCTCTTGTAGGGCGCCACGTCGACGCGGGCGCCGGCGATCAACTCATCGCGCGAGCGGCGCGACAGACGGCCGTAATCGTCCATGCTCGGCACGCTGAAGAGCACATGCCCCTCCGCGGCATAGGCGTGGCCACGCTCGATCAGTCGCTCGATCAGCGCGATCATCTCGCCGACATACTGTGTGGCGCGCGGTTCGACGTCGGGCGGCAGCGCGCCGAGCCGGGCCATGTCGCTCTGATAGGCGGCGGCGGTGCGCTCGGTGAGCTGTTCGATCGGCTCCTTGTTCTCCGACGCGCGAGTCATGATCTTGTCGTCGATGTCCGTGATGTTGCGGACATAGGTGACGCGCGGATAGCGCCGCTTCAGCAGGCGATAGAGTACGTCGAAAGCGACGACGGGTCGGGCATTGCCGATATGGACGTAGTCGTAGACCGTCGGGCCGCAGACATAGAGCCGGACATTGGCGGCATCGAGCGGCGCAAACGGTTCTTTTTCGCGCGACAGCGTGTTGTAGATGATCAGGGACATCGCCCCTTGCTCCCGAATTCACAAACGAACGAAGACTGACCGGGCCCTAACGGGCCTCAGACCTCGATACATCGCGCGCTGGGCGCGCCGGGGAGGAAGAACAGCGACATGGCGGCAACCTATACGAAGGGTTCTTGCCGCGCAATTGACGCCCGGCGGCAATGGCTTTCCTCAGGCGGTCCGGCCACCGAGCCGCGCTTCGACCCGGACGCGTCCGATCAGTGGCAGGAGCTTTGCCATCTCCGGCCCCTTCTCCTGCGCCGTCAACGCCAGTCGCAACGGATGGAAGAGCTGACGACCCTTCCGGCCCGTCGCTGTCGCGACAGCGCTGGTCCACGCCTTCCAGCTCGTTTCGTCCCAGGGGTCCGCCGGCAGCAGGGCGGTCGCTTCGGTGAGGAAGGCCGGATCTTCGAGAACCGGCGCGACCGGCCCGTTCACAACCGTCGCCCAATCCTTGGCATCGCCCAAGGTCGCGAGGTTGCCGCGAATGGCGAGCCAGAAGGTCTCGCCGAGATCGGAAGCGATGCCGGCGAGCCGTTCCTTCACCGTCGCGTAGGGCAGCATGTGCAAAGTGCGTGCGCTGAGCTGCGCGAGTTCATCCTCCGAGAAGCGGGCGGACGCGCGCCCGACTCTCGCGAAATCCATCGACGCCACGAGCGTGTCGAGCGAGGCCACGGGCTCGACGGCATCGGCGGTTCCCAACCGCGCCAGCAGGGCGGAGATGGCCAGCGCCTCGATGCCACGTTCGCGCAAGTCGGCGATGGAGAGAGAGCCAGTACGCTTGCTCAAGCCGCCACCCACCGCATCGACCAGCAGCGGCAAATGCGCGAAGACCGGCACCGTAGCGCCAAGCGCCTGGAACATCTGGATCTGCGCACCCGAGTTAGTGACATGATCCTCGCCACGGATCACATGCGTGATGGCAAAGGCGATGTCGTCGACCACCGAGGTGAAGCTGTAGAGATAGGTGCCGTCGGCGCGCACGAGCACGGGATCGCTCTGGCTTGCTTCATCGACATGCTGGGCACCGCGCACCATGTCGTCCCAGCGCACTTCCTCGGCGACCAGCTTGAAGCGCCAATGCGGCCGGCGCCCCTCGCCTTCCAGCCGGTGGCGATCCTCATTGGAAAGTTTGAGCGCTGCGCGGTCGTAGACCGGGGGCCGGCCCTGCGCGAGCAACCGCTTGCGCTTGAACTCAAGTTCCTCGGGCGTTTCGTAGCAGGGGTAGAGCCGGCCGACCGCGATCAACTGATCGCGCGCAGTGTCATAGCGCGCCAAGCGATCCGACTGTTTCTCTTTGCGATCCCAGTCCAGGCCAAGCCAGACGAGATCGCGCTCGATCCCCTGCTCGAACTCCACGCGGCTACGGGCGCGATCGGTATCGTCGAGACGCAGGATGAACGTGCCGCCCCGCTGTTTGGCGAAGAGCCAGTTGAACAATGCAGCCCGGATGTTGCCGACATGCAGCAGCCCGGTGGGGCTCGGCGCAAAGCGGACGACCGGTGGGGAGGCAGAAGAAACCATGCGAGGCGACTTGTGGCGAGCGCGTGTTGGCGGGTCAAGCCGGCTCCGGCAGAGCAGCCGAAGCTGCTCTGAATTTCCTAGATTCTAGAGCACGACCTCCCACCCGCTGCTTCCGGTGGGGTGAGACGTGCTCTAGTGTCGCCGGCAACTGGAGAGGAAACCAATAAACATGCACACGCAGGACATTGAATACAGTGCCGATGGCGTCCGCATGATCGGGCAGTATGTCGTCGACGACAGCAAGGCCGGCCGTCGTGCGGGCGTGCTGGTCTGTCACGAGGGACCGGGCCTCACCGACCATACGAAGAAGATCGCCGCGCGGCTGGCGGGCCTCGGCTACGCCGCCTTCGCCATGGACTATCACGGAGACGGCAAGCCGTTGGCCGATAGAACCCAGACGATGGCGCGACTGGCGCCGTGGATGGCCGATCCCACCGGTATCCGCACCCGTGCACTCGCCGCCCTCGACGTGCTGAAGTCTCAGAAGGACGTCGATCCCGCGAAGCTCGCCGCCATCGGCTATTGCTTCGGCGGTACGACGGCCCTCGAGATCGGCCGCAGCGGCGCCGACGTGAAGGCAATCGTGGGCTTCCATTCCGGCCTTGCGACGGCGCGACCGCAGGACGCGAAGAACATCAAGGGCAAGGTGCTGGTCTGCATCGGCGCCGACGATCCGATCATCCCACCGGCGCAACGTGCCGCTTTCGAAAACGAGATGATGGCGGCTGGCATCGACTGGCGCCTGCAGCTTTATGGCGGCGCCGGCCACAGTTTCACCAATCCAGAGGCCGATTCGCGGGGCATGAAAGGCTTCTTCTTCCATGAGGCGACGAATCGCCGTTCGTGGAACGCCATGATCGAACTGTTCAATGAAACGCTGAAGTAGAGCTAGAAGAAACGCTTGGGAGGATTCCGACAATGAAACGTCGTCAACTCATCGTGGCGGGCGCCGCCGCATTGGCCGCTCCGTCGATTGCACGCGCTCAGGCCAAGTATCCGGATCGCCCGGTGCGCCTCGTCGTGCCGTTCCCGCCAGCCGGCCCGACCGACATCATCGGCCGCATGGTCGCGGAGAAGATGACGGGGTTGCTTGGCCAGAACATGGTCGTCGAGAACAAGGCCGGTGCTGCCGGGTCGATTGGCGCAGTCGAGGTCAAGAATGCCAAGGCGGACGGCTACACCTTCCTCTTTGCGCCCTCCTCGACCCACGCGATCAACCCCACCGCGTTCGTGAAGCCTCTCTACGATCCCATCAAGGACTTCACGCCGATCTCCTCGATCTGCGTCAACCCGCTGGTCATCGTCGCCCATCCCTCGATGCCCGATACATTGATGGGCCTAGTCGAGCTGATGAAGAAGAACCCCGGCAAATACTCCTACGGCTCCTCCGGTGCCGGTGGCATCACCCATCTTGCCGGCGAATATCTCAAGATGTCGGTCGGCGGCATGAACGTGGAGCACATCCCCTATCGCGGCTCGATGCCTGCCTTGCAGGACATGATGGCGGGCAACGTGGTCTGGATGTTCGAGACCATCAGCACGACCTTGCAGTTCCACCGCCAGGGCCGCGTGCGCATCCTGGGCTACGCCCATGCCAAGCGCGCGCCTGCCGCACCGGACATCCCCACGGTGATCGAGGCCGGCGTGCCGGGTTACGAGGCTTACACCTTCAACCTGATCCTGGGGCCCGCCAACACGCCCAAGGATGTCGTCAACATCGTCGATCAGGCGACTCGCAAATTGATGACCGACAAGGCCTTTACCGATTCTCTTGAAAAGATCGCGGCCGTGCCGGCACTCGACACGACGCCCGAGCGCACGGAAAAGTTCATCAAGGACGAACTGGCCAAATGGGCGCCCGTGGTCAAGGCGTCCGGTGTGAAGATCGAATAGAGGGAGCGCCGATCGGCGCCGGATCAGCGAGAGCCGGCGGGCGGCGGTACGTTGCCGGGCGCCGGTGCGATCGGCGCCTGCTGCGGCATCTGCGACGGCGTCGGCAGGTTCATGGATCCGGGGCCTGCACCGACGCCGGCTCCGGCACCTTCGCTGGGAGCGGCGACGCGGCCGGGGGCGTCCTGGCCGGTCGTGCTGATGTAATAGCCGGCGACGGCGTTCGACCCTTCTCCCGCCGTCTTGGCCGGCACATCGATCATGCCGACGCGCTGGCCGCTCTTGTCGATACGGTAGCCCTCGGCATCGAGCTGATAGCCTTCATTGTCGATTCGGACGCCTCCCGGCTGCGTCCTGAAGGCGGCAGGCGGCGTAATTTCGTTATACAGGGGCTGAGGCAGCGGATCGCCGCAGGCAGCGAGCGTCGACGCACCGAGCATCGCGGCAATCAAACGTCTCGCAGTCATCAATCCCCCTCGGAAACCGGTTCCATGGCCATCATAGCGGAAACCATGTTCGTCCTGAAAGGCCTCCCCCGCCCCAATCGGCGGGCTCGTCAGGCTGCTTTCTTGACGACCGCGTCCCGCAGCTCCCGTCGCAGGATCTTGCCGACGTTGGTTTTCGGCAATTCACTGCGAAATTCGATGTATTTCGGCCGTTTGTAGCCCGTCAGCTCCTTGGCGCAGTAGGCTGCCAGCATTTCCTTGGTCAGCGTCGGGTCTTTCTTAACCACGAACAGCATCACCGCCTCGCCGGATTTCTCGTCGGGCACGCCGATCACGGCGCACTCCAGGACGCCCGGATGGGCAGCCACGACTCCCTCGACGTCGTTGGGGAAGATCTTGAAGCCCGAGACGATGATCATGTCCTTCTTGCGATCCACGATCTTGATGTAACCCCGCGCGTCCATCTCGCCGACATCGCCCGACTTGAAGAAGCCGTCGGGCGTCATCACCAGGGCGGTCTCGTCGGGCCGCTGCCAGTAGCCCTGCATGACCTGCGGGCCACGGATGGCAATCTCCCCGGCTTCGCCCAGCGGGACGTCCTTGCCTTGATCGTCGAGAATACGCACCTCGACGTTGGGCAGGGGCAGACCGATCGTGCCGGTATACTGTTCGGAGTCGGTCGGGTTGCAGGTTACGCCCGCCGAGGTTTCGCTCAGCCCATAGCCTTCGACGATCGGACACCCGGTGACCGCAAGCCACTTCTTGGCGACGCTCTCCTGGATCGCCATCGCACCGCCGTTGGAAATCACGAGCGACGAGAAGTCGAGCTTTGCGAAGTCGGGCTGGTTGAGCAGCCCGTTGAACAGCGTGTTGACGCCGGGGAAGACATTCATCCTGTACTTGGCCAGATCCTTGATCGTGGCATTCATGTCGCGAGGATTGGGGATCAGGATGTTGAGCGCGCCCGTGCGCATGCCGAGCAGGCCGCAGGTGATGAACGCAAAGACGTGGTAAAGTGGCAAGGCGCAGACGATGGTCAACTGACCATCGAGCTTCTTGCGCTTGAGGCCCGGCTGCATCCATGCTTCGGAAGCCAGCAGGTTCGCCACGATCGTGTGGTGAAGGAGCGTGGCGCCCTTGGCGACGCCCGTCGTACCGCCGGTATATTGCAGGACCGCCACGTCCTGCGGCCCGAGATCGGGACGAGCGAGCTGCATCGAACGGCCGGCAGCAATCACTGTGTTGAACCTGAAGTGTCCCGGCAGCGACCATGCCGGGATCTGCTTCCGCACGTTGCGAAGGACAAAATTGATGACCATGCCCTTGAGGAAACCCATGAGGTCGCCGACCGAAGCGACGACGACATGCTTCACCGGCGTGCCGGCAATCGCCTTCTGGAGCGTCGACGCGAAGTTCTCGAGAACGATCACGGCTTCCGCGCCGGAATCCTCGAGCTGATGATGCAATTCGGGCGCCGTATAGAGTGGATTGACGTTGACCGCGATGTATCCGGCCCGCAGCACCGCAGCGATTGCCACGGGATATTGCAGCACATTGGGCATCATGATCGCGACCCGAGCGCCCCGCTTCAGTCCGCGGCTCTGCAGCCAGGCCGCGAGCGCCTGCGACAGCGTATCGACCTCGCCGAAGGTCAGTGCCTTGTCCATGCAGACATAAGCCTTGGCGTCGCGATACTTGGCGAAGCTTTCCTCGAGCAGCGACACGACGCTGGGATAGACCGACGGGTCGATATCCGAAGGCACACCTGGCGGGTAACTCTTGAGCCAGAACCGATCCATTCCATTCCTCCCGACGTTCCGCCTTTGGAGACAATATAGGCATGCTCGCGACAGAACGCTCCTCCATCGCTTCCTTTCACGTCATCACGGGCGGCCCCGGATCGGGCAAGACAACGTTGATCGACGCGCTGGCCGATGCGGGATTTGCCCGCACGATCGAAGCGGGTCGCGCTATCATCCAGGACCAGGCGGCGATTGACGGGCCAGCCCTGCCGACGCGCGATTCCCTGTTGTTCGCGGAGCTGATGCTTTCGTGGGAGCTGCAATCCCACCGTACGGCTCAACACCAGGACGGGCCCATCTTCTTCGATCGCGGCGTTCCCGACATCGCAGGCTACTATCGGCTGATCGGGCGGGCGGTACCGCCGCATGTGGCTGCCGCTGCGGGCCGCTTCCGCTACAACCGGCGTGTCTTCGCAGCGCCTCCCTGGCCGGAGATCTTCGGCCAGGATGACGAACGCAAGCAGACCTTCGACGAAGCGGTCCGCACTTTCGAAGCCGTTACGGGTGCGTATCGAGACTTTGGATACGAGCTGGTGCCTTTGCCCCTTGTGCCCGTCCCGCAGCGCGTGGAGTTCATACTCCAGGCAATCGGCCAATGAAAAAGGCCCGTCCTGGTGGACGGGCCTTCTTCTGAAGACGATTGAAGTCGCTTAGGCAGCGGCCTTGGCGAACTTCTCGATGCGCTCCTGCACCGGGCGGACGACATCGTCGGCGGCCTTGCGCACGTAGGCGCCGAGGTCCTGCGCCTGGGCGATGCGGGTCTCGATGCGGCCGCGCCAGTACTTGGCCGAGACGTCGAACGCCTCGAGCGGCGACTTGGCGGCAAGGAAATCGCGCATGGCGGCGAAGCCGGCATCGGCATCTTCCTTGGCGACATCGAGCAGCTTCAGGCTGGCCTTGGTGGCGCCGTCGCGGGCCTGGTTGACCTGAGCGTTCAGCTCTTCCGACGCGCTCTGCACGGCCTTGCTGATCTGCTCGACACCTTCGGTGGCCTTGCGGACGCCGATCTGGGCGAACTCGCGGACGCGCTCGCCGGCGGCCTTGGTGGTTTCGTTGGCATGCTCGATCACGGTGTCGAGCGCGGCATTGTTGGTGGTCATGGGATGTATTCCTGCAATTGTTTGGTGTGCCCTACGCGGTGAGGAGGCGTATATGGGATGGCCATTGTGCGTTGCAACATAAATTTGTGCGCTGCGGCGATAAAAATAGAATATCGATATTTTTCAACAAGTTACTGGCACGGGTAGCCCATCCCCTCTTGCCTAAGGCAAGCCAGCCGGAGGACAAATCGTCCAACGACTAAAACCCGGCGACCGTGGGAGGACGCCAATGGAAACGCAGCAACTCTCGGGCATCGATGCGTCGTTCCTCTACCTGGAGACGCCAGAAACCCCCATGCATGTGGCGGGACTCACCTACTTCGAACTGCCACCGGGTTTCGAGGGAAGTTTCTACCAACACTTCCGCAAGTTCTTCGAAAGCCGGCTGCACACCATCCCGATCTTCTCCAAGCGACTCGCGCCGTCGCTGTACGATCTCGACCATCCCGGTTGGGTCGACGAGGACAAACTCGACCTCGACTATCATCTGCGCGAGACCGCCCTGCCGGCACCCGGAACCGAGGAGCAGCTCGAGGAAGTGATCTCCCGGCTGCACGCCAACACGCTCGATCGCAGCCGGCCGCTTTGGCAGTTCTACGTCATCACCGGTCTGGCGAACGGCCAGGGCGTTCTCTATTCGAAGGTCCATCACGCCGCGATCGACGGCGGCGCCGGCATGGCAATCAACAAGGCGCTCTACGATGTGAGCGCTACACCCCGCGACGTCGCACCCGCACCACCAAAGCCTGCGTCATCGACTACGGCGCCTGTCTCCCCGACCGCCGTCGATCCGGTAAAAGGCGTCGCCGACATCATGGCCAACATGATGCGTCAGCAGATCAAGCTCTGGCAGGCGGCACCCGAAATCGTGAACTCGATGACCAGCGCGTTCCTCGGCAAGCCCGGCGAAACGCCCAAGGCCCTCGGCGCCCTGCAGAACCTCGCCAACCAACTGCCCTCGCTCACGGCACCGAAGACGCCGTTCAACGCGACGATCACGCGCGAGCGCAGCTATGCTGCACGCACCATCTCGCTGTCCGACGCCAAGGCGATTGCCAAGGCCAGCGGCGCCAAACTCAACGACGTGGTGATGGCCGTGTGCAGCGGTGCGCTTCGGCGCTACCTGCAGGAGAAAGGTCAGCTTCCCGACAAGTCGCTGATCGCCGGCGTGCCGATCAGCCTGCGCGAGCCCGGCGACACACGCCAGAACAACCAAGTCTCCGGCATGCTCTGCCAGATCGCGACCGACATCGCCAATCCGGTGGAGCGGCTGAAGGCGATCGTGAAGTCGTCGACCGAGTCGAAGCAGATTGCCGGCACGTTCCGTGACACCGTCCCGCAGGACTTCGCGTTCGTCGGCGCACCGATCCTGCTGCAGCTCATGATGCTGGTCTATGGCCGCAGCGGTCTCGCCGACAAGCTGCCGATGCCGATGAACGTCACCATCTCCAACGTGCCGGGACCGCCGATGCCGCTCTACTGCGCCGGCGCGAAGGTGACAGCGCTGCATCCGGTTTCCATTCCAGCGCATGGCGCGGCCCTCAACATCACGGTGCAGAGCTACATGGATGCGCTCAACTTCGGCCTCACCGCCGATCGCCGCGCGGTGCCGGATGTTGCACGGCTCGGCGATTATCTGGTCGAGGCCACGGCCGAACTCAAGACGGCGGTGGTGGGAGGTTGAAACCCTTCCGTGGCCTACCGATATGTGAGAGTCTGCGGGAACGATAAGGAGGCCCAAATTGACGGCTGCCGCTGAGACGTTGCGTCCCCCTTCGCGTACGTTGCTGTTCCTCGAAGGTCGTGCTGTCCAGGAACTGGGCGCCTTCATGTTGCTGCGGCCCTGGCTCTCCGCCGCGCCGCGCGGTGACGGCCATCCTGTTCTCGTTCTCCCGGGTCTTCTCGCGAGCGATCTCTCCACGCAGCCTCTGCGCTCCTTCCTGAAGGCGCAGGGCTATGCCGCACACGGCTGGAAGCAGGGTCGCAACCTCGGCCTGCGTCCGGGCATCGAAGGCGCCATGCTGGATCGCGTCGACGAACTCTACGAGCGCCATGGCCATCGCAAGATCAGCCTCGTCGGCTGGAGCCTGGGTGGCATCTATGCGCGCCAGCTCGCCAAGCGTTGCCCCGAAAAGGTGCGGTCGGTGATCAGCCTCGGCAGCCCCTTCACCGGCAGCCCGAAGGCGACCAATGCCTGGCGTGTCTACGAGTTCGCCTCGGGGCAGAGCGTCGAGGATCGCGATCACCACATCGCAGGCCCGCTCGCCGATCCGCCGCCGGTGCCAACGACGTCGATCTTCAGCCGCACCGACGGCATCTGCGCCTGGCAGACGTGCCTGAACGTCGAAGGCGAGCAGGTCGAGAACATCGAAGTTTACGGCAGCCATTGCGGCCTCGGACATCATCCGGCCGCCGTCTATGCCGTCGCCGACCGGCTGTCGCAGCCTGAGGGCCAGTGGAAGCGCTTCGACCGCTCCGGTTGGAAGAGCTTCGTCTTCCCGGACTGGCGCCGCGCTTGAACTTCTCGCTGGGGGTGTGCCCCCAGCGTCCGTCCTGCTCTAGGACTTCTTCTCGAGACCGGCGCGAATCTCGTCGTAGGACTCCTTCATCCGGTCCTGCACGATCTTGAACGCCTCGGTGCTCGACTTCTGAACCAGCTCGGCAATGTCGCGTGTGTTGGCGATGGTGGCATCCATCGCCTTCTTGGCGAACTCGCTCTGCTTGGCCATCACTTCCTGAGGTGAGCCGCCAGGCTTGTACTCCTGCACGATCGCGGTGACATCCTTCATCGCGGCTTCGAAGATTTCGCGCTGCTTCTTCGCGATCTCGTTGGCGCCGCCCGCAACTGCCTGCCAGGAACGCGTCATTGCATCCAGATTCTTCTGATGGTGCTCCATGATCTTCGCCATGTCGAAGGCGGGAACCTTGAGCTGCTCGCCGAACGATTTGAACATGTCTGTGAAGTTCTGCGGGGCATCGGCCATTTGAACCTCCTGTAAATTACAGGTGCAGCTTCAACCCCTGCTCAAGCGCGTGCAAGGCCAAACCCGCGAGCCCGCCGATCATTGCGCCATTGAAACGGATATATTGCAGATCGCGCCCGACAGTGAGCTCGATGCGACCAATCAGCATATCGATGTCCCACCCCTTCACCTGATCGGCAATGAAGCGCCCGACGCCACTCTTCTGGCTCTCCACGAAGTCGGACAGGACCTGCACCATGCCTCGGTTGATCTCGGCTCGAATCGCAGGTTCGCGAGCAAGCTGGCTTCCGACATCGACCAGCATGGCTTCGAGCTGGCGCCGGACCTGACTGTCCGGTGCCTGTGCATCCTGTTCGAGGAAGCTGCGCAGGCTTTCCCAGGCACCCTCGGCGACGGCCGCGATCTCCGGACGCGCGAGCATATCGCGCTTCAAGCTTTCTGCACGTCGCGCGAAGGACTGGGAGTGGCGCAACCGTTCGATGAAGCCTGACACAAAACTGTCGAATTCCCGGCGGAGCGGATGGCTGGCATCGGCCCGCGCTTCCTGAATGAAGGCCGTCGTCGACGCGACGATCTTGCGCAGCAGATAGGCATCGGCGCGATAGAGATTGAACAGTGCCGGCAGCTCCTGCCGGATCTTCTCGCGCAAGGCCGCCAGCGTTTCCTCGTTGGCCAGCACCTTCTCGAGCGCGCCCAGCAACTCGTCGAGCAGCCTCTGGTGACGGTTCTTCTCCGTCACGGCACTCAGCAGGCCAGCGGCCAGCGGCGCCAACTCGATTCGCTCCAGCTCGGCCATCACGCGCTTGCCGAGAAAGCCCTTCAGGCCGGACTGATCGATCGAGGTCAGTGCCTGTGGCACCAGACGCATCACGAAGCCGGCCAGGGCGGCGCTGCGTTCACGGTCGCTCAGCCACTCCGAGACCAGAGCGGCGAAGTCGACCTCACGCAGCCGCGCCTCGACGGGTTCACGCGCCAGGAAGTTCGTCTCGATGAACTCGCCCAGCGTCTCGGCGATACGATGGTGATTGCGCTGCACGATCGCGGTATGCGGGATCGGCAGGCCGAGCGGCCGGCGGAACAACGCCACGATCGCATACCAGTCTGCGAGGCCGCCGACTGTGGCCGCCGCCGCAAAGGCCGCAACGTAGCCCCAAGCCCAATGCTGCGGTTCATAGTGGCGCGCCAGCACGAACAGGCAGGCCGTGAACACCAGCAATGCCGTCGCCACGGCCTTGACGCGACGAAGTTCGCGCGCCTTCTGCCGGTCGCGCTCGCTTGGCTCGGTCAGCTGCTCGCCCACACGTCCAGCACGTAGCGATTGTTGGCGGCGAGTTTCGCCATCCAGGCCTCGCCCGCCGCTTCGCCGGCGCCCGTCTTCTCGCGATGCATGGCGATCAGGGCCCGCTTCACGTCGGGTTCCATCCGGCCACCATCGCCACAGACATAGACGATTGCCCCCTGGTCGATGAGGGCCGACACCTTCTCCGCCTTTTCCTTCAGCAGATCCTGCACGTAGGTCTTCTTTCCGTCGTGACGCGAGAATGCGACCTCAAGATCGACGATGCCGATGTCGGCCTGCTCCTTCAGCTCGTCCTCATAGATGTAGTCCTGATCCGGGTGACGGCAACCGTAGAACAGCAAGGCCGGTCCCAGGGCACGCCCCTGCGCCTTGAGCGCAGCGCGCTCGCGCAGGAAGCCGCGGAACGGCGCCAGACCGGTACCCGGCCCGACCATGACGATCGGCGCCGCCGGATCGACTGGCAGCCGGAAGCCGACCTTCGTTTCCTTCACGAAAGCCTGGACGGTGCTGCCGGCGGCCTGCCGCGAGAGATGGTTCGAACAGACGCCGTGATAGACGCCGGCGCCGGCCCGCGCCGGCCCTTCGACGACGGCCACCGTAACCGAGCAACGCGCGCCATCGGCCATGGGCGATGACGAGATCGAGTAGTAGCGCGGCGTCATCAGCGGCAACATCTCGAGGAAGGCCGAGAACGGCAGTTCGCAGGCGGGATGCTCCTCCAGCAGGTCGAGGACCGATTTGCGCTTGGCCAGGACCTCCGCACGGAACCGCTCCTCCTCCAGGAGCGCTTCGAGCTTGGGCCGCGTGAACGGACAGCGCGTATGCTGCGCCATGGTCTGGATCTGCTTGCGCGTCGCCGGAAGCTGCAATTCGAGATAGTCGGAAAGCAGGCGATGGACGGAGATCGCCTCGCCGACAGGCAGTGACGCCCGGCGTCCTTCGGGCGCCGTCAGCACGACATGCGCGCCGGGGGCGAAGCCGAAGCGGCGAATCGCACGCTCGACCAGCACCGCGCCGTTCTGCGGGACAATGCTGAGGTGATCGCCGACGCGATAACTCACGCCATCCGGCAGCAACACTTCGATATGGCGCGTGCTACGGCCCGACTTGTCCGGGTTCTGCAGTTCGCGATTGGCCAGCACGCGCATCGGCAGAGCGCCATGACCACCAATGATCGGATTGGCGGGCGGCTTGTCGACCGGCTGGACCTGGTAGAGCGGCTCCTGCGCCGCGGTCGCCTCGGCATCGAGCTTAACGCCGAGCTTACCCGCGACGTCCGGCAGCATCGGCTCGTACCAGGCCTGGAAGTTGCCATCGAGGTCCTCGCGAGCATCGCCTTCGCCGCGCGTGTAGAGGCGCTCCGCCCCCCTGGCCGCCAGCAACTCGTCGATCTCGCGCGGGATCGCCTGATAGGTCGAAGCCCAGTCTCGATTGCCGCATCCGAAGACGGTGTAGCGCACTCCCTTCAGAGCGCCATCCGGCATCTCCCGCAACGATTTGAGGAACTGCACGGCATTGTCCGGCGGCCCGCCGTTGTACGACGCGCAGACCACGGCGACGGCACCCTCCGTTGGCAGCTTGCCTGTCATATCGTCGAGGCTCGCCAGGGTTGTCGCAAAACCTGCGGCTTCGGCATCCTCTGCAATCGATCGCGCCAGTTCCTCGGCCGTGCCCATGTTGGAGCCGAACAGCACGGCGAGCTTGGTGCCGTGGCTGGCGGCGGCCTTCTTCGGTGCCTTGCGCGGCGCCGGCTTGGTGGCCGCGGCCACCTGGCCACTGCCGCGCACGACATCGGGCCGTAACCGCACGCGCATCATCAGCCCCTCGGGCTTGATGGTGAGCGACTCCTTGATCTTGAGCTGGTAGCGCGCGTGATCGACCAGACGGAAGCGCTGAAGGATCATGCCGACGACCAAGGTTGCCTCGGTCATGGCGAACTGGCGGCCGATGCAGGCACGCTGGCCGTTGCCGAACGGCTTGAAGGCATGCGGCGGCATCTTGGCTTCGCGCTCCGGCGCGAAGTTGTCCGGATTGAAGACCTCGGCTTGCGGTCCCCACACCGACTTGTCGCGATGGAGCATCGCCGTCAGCACCGTGACGAACGTGCGCTTGCGCAGCTTGTATTTCCCGCCGATCGTTTCGTTCTGGTACGGGTAGAGGCCGAAGGCTGGCGCTGTCGGCCAAAGGCGCAGCGACTCCTTCAGGATCTGGCCAATATAGACGAGCTGATTGACCTGCTGCGCCGTGGGCTTGGCGTTGATGTCCCGGCCCAGGACACGATCGACCTCCTCGTAGGCTTTCTGCAGCACGTGCGGATTGTTCAGGAGAAAGTAGATCGCGAACGACAGCATTCCACTCGTGGTCTCATGACCCGCGATCAGGAAAGTGTTCATCTGGTAGCGGATATTGACGTCGTCCAGCCGCTCGCCTGTCTGCTTGTCGAGACCGCTCAGCATGAAGCCCAGCAGGTCGGGCTTGGCGGCATCGTCCGCCGGCACTTCGCGGCGCTCCTTGATGATGCGGTCGGCGATGCCGTTCATGAAGCCGACATCCTGTTCGAGCTTCTTGCGGCTCTTGCGCTGGGTGATGTCCTCCAGCGGCAGGCCGCGCATCTTCATCACCGCTTCGAGTGCACGGACCAGCGACTCGACATAGGGATGGTTGTCGCTGCGATAGAACGAGTTGAAGCGATAGTTGAAACCGCACAGGCCGATCGTGTCGAGCGTGAGCGCGGTCATGTCGCGCACCACGTCGATCTCCTCGTCGGCATTCAGCCGTTCCCACTTGGTCACGAGCTGATCGGCGACATCGAGCATGCCTTCGTGATAGGTCTGCATCATGCGATGCGCGAAGGTCGGCAGCAGGATGTTGTGCGCCTTCTGCCAGTTCGGTTCCTGCGTCTCCGCCGTGAACAGCGCATCGCCGCCCAGCATGCGCACGCGCCGAAGCGAGCCGCGCACTGCCTTGTCGAAGCGCTTCTCGTCGCAAAGCTCGGCCACGAGGTCGGCACCGGAAACCACGACCAGCGGCGTGCCCATCATGTCCAGCCAGAAGATCGGCCCCTGCTCCCGGGCAATCCGCATCAGATCCTGGATCGGCGCTCCACCGTCGACGGTGAGCATATTGCCCAGCACGGGCGTCCGCGGCGGATGCGGGATGGGATGCAGCTTGTTATGCGCCATGAGTCCGTACTTCCTCCCAGGGGCCCGCTGTACTGCAGGCTCTTTCGCCCAGCAACACTAGGCGGCGGCGATTCCGGCGTATAGTCGGCGGGTAAATTTTCTTTTCAGGAGGAAGCCTTGAAGGTCGGATACATCGGCGTCGGCAACATGGGTGGTCCCATGTGCCGCAACATCATCAAGCGCAGCAACCATGCCGTGACCGTGTTCGACCTGAACCCGGCAGCGGTGAAGACCTGCACCGACCTCGGTGCGACGGCGGCGAAGTCCGTGGCCGAGGCGACCAAGGGCGCCGACGTCGTCATGACGTCGCTCCCCATGCCGCGCGACGTCGAGGCCGTCACTCTGGGCGACAACGGCATCCTGGCCAACATCTCCAAGGGCCAGACCTATATCGACCTCAGCACCAACGCGCCCTCGATGGTGAAGAGGATCGGCGCTGCCATGGCGGCCAAAGGTATCGCCATGCTGGATGCACCGGTGAGCGGTGGCACGGTCGGCGCCGAAGCCGCGACCATCGCCATCATGGTCGGCGGCGACAAGAAGGTGTTCGACGACGCCCTGCCCGTCCTGCAATCGTTCAGCGCCAACGTGATTCACATGGGCGAGCTCGGCACCGGCACGGTGGCCAAGCTGGTGAACAACATGATGGCCTTCTGCAATGCCGCGGCCGCAGCCGAGGGCCTGATGCTGGGCGTCACCGCCGGCCTCGATCCCAACAAGCTGGTGCAGGTCATCGCCAGCTCGAGCGGCAACTCGGCGGTCTTCAAGGCCTTCTCGGAGCGTGCCCTCTCGGGCAAGTTCTCGCCGCCGTCCTTCGCGCTGAACCTCGCGCACAAGGATCTCCATCTTGCGATGGAACTCGCCGACGAACTCGACGTACCGCTGCCGCAGGGCTCGGCCACCCACAACCTGCAGCGCATGGCCCGCAAGATGGGCCTCGGCGACAACGACAGCTCGGCGATCCTGCAGGTCTACGAAACGGTGCTGAAGAAGACCGTAAAGCCCTAACCGCCCTAACCCAGGTGCGCGGCAATCAATCGAGCGACGTGGTCGGCATGGGTGCGGGCCAGGTCGTGATTGCCGCCCGCCACGATCTCGAGCTTCGCCTTCGGCAGACGCTGCGCGAGATGCCGGCCGACGGCGACGGGGCTGATTGGATCGACGTCGCCCCAGATCAGCAGGGTCGGTGCCGCGATCTTCTCGACCGGCACCGGCGGCACCGATCGTTCCGCCGTGACCCAGGCAGCGGCATTGGGATAGGACTTGCGATAGTCGGCACGCCAGTCGCCGGCGCCGAAGCCTTGCATGTCGACACCACCGGAGGTCGTGCAGAGCACCAGCCGCCGGACTTTCTCCGGTTGTTCGATCGCGAGACGCGCGGCAATGACACCGCCCATGGACTGCGCCACCAGATCGACCGGCGCATCCATCTTCGCCGCCACCAGTCGCTTCAAGTCGTCATAGTCCTGGATCGACGGGTCAGGCGGCTGATCGCCGAGGCCCGGCCAACCGAAATACTCCTTTGGCCAATCGAACGGCAGCCGTTCACCTACCGGCTTCCAGAAATCGGGCGAAGCGCCGGTGCCCGGGAGGAACAGGATCCTGGTCATGATCAGGCGCTCAGTTTGGCCAGGAAAGGCGGCAGCGTACGTCCCTGCGAAAGCAGATAGCGGCCCATGGCGCCAGCGACCTGACCCACGGCGGGACGCGCGCTCATGCGGTCGCGCCAGGCATGCAGCTTCGGATGCGCGTCGGTCATGGGTGCTCCCATCCGGGCACCAAAGAGTTGCGCCATGTAGAAGGCGATGTCGGCATAGGAGTAGCTGCCTGCCAGCCACTCCTGCTCGCCGAGGGTGTGTTCGATCTCGTCGTAGAACTTCGCGGCTCCATCGCGCGCCACGACGGCAGCCAGATCCTCCGGCGTCCCCTGCAGCCCCATCAGCCTGATGATATGCGGGAAATAGACTTCGTCCGATTTGTGTTCGAGCAGCCGCGCCCGGGCGCGGGCCTTCGGTTCTGCAGGCCAGAGAGGTGGCTCGGGTTTCACCGATTCGAAATATTCAGAGATCTGGGTCGAGTCGAAAATCTCCAGCACGCCGCCCGGACCGTCGTCGATCAGCACCGGCACTTGGCGCTTGGGGTTGATGCGCAGCACCTCGGGGTGCTTGGGCTCGTAAAGCCGCTTCATCTCGAAGGGCACCATGATGAGCTCGACATCGAGCTTTTTCTCACGGGCTGCAATCTCGGCCTTTGCGCCGAACATACTGAGCGGTCCAGAATAGAGCTTCATAGTTGAAAGGCTAACATGGCGTTGCCCCACGTCGCGCACGACCTAAGCTAGGCCGCAATGGCAAGGCTTCTCATGCTCGTGCTGGCACTGCTTGCATTCGCTGCGCCCCTACAGGCGCAGGAAGCAAAGAACTGCGGCGTGCCAACCGATATCGGCGACGGCTGGACGCTGGCAACGCCGGCCGATGTCGGGATGGATGCCGAGCGCCTCTGCAGCCTCGACAAGCTTCTGGCTCATTGGCCTGACGCGAACATCCACGCCGTCGTCGTCGTTCGCCACGGCAAGCTCGTGATGGAGCGCTATTTCGCCGGCGTGGATCAACGCTGGGGCATGCCGCTCGGCCGGGTCGACTACGCCGCCGACGTGAAGCACGATTTGCGCTCGATCTCGAAGAGCGTCACCTCGCTGCTGGTCGGTATCGCGTTGGGCGAAGGCAAGTTCCCGGCACTCGACTCGCCGGTATTCGAGGCTTTTCCAGAGTTCGCCGACCTCGGTACGCCTGAAAAGAAGAAGATCACGTTTCGCCACCTGCTCACCATGTCCTGGGGCTGAAGTGGGACGAGTCCACGCCTTACAGCAATCCAGCGAACAGCGAACGCCGGCTGATCGATTCCGCGGACCCAGTCCGCTACGTGCTGGAGCAACCGCTCGCAGCGCCTCCGGGCACGACCTACAACTACAGCGGCGGCGACACGACGCTGCTCGCCATGACGCTCGAGAAGACAACAGGCCGCCGGCTCGACGACTATGCACGCGAGAAGCTGTTCGGTCCGCTGGGCATCGTGGACTTCGAATGGATCGAGATGCCGCTCAACCGCAAGCTGGCCGCCGCTTCGGGCTTGCGGCTTCGGGCACGGGATAGTGCCAAGCTCGGCCAGCTCCTGCTGACCGACGGACAGTGGAACGGCAAGCAGGTCTTGCCCAAAGGATGGGCGGCGGAGTCGGTGAAGCCGTCGATCAATGGCGAGGGGCTTTACTTCTACGGTTATCAATGGTGGCTGGGGCGCACCCTGCTTCGCGGTCGCGATCTCAAATGGTCGGCCGGCTTCGGCTATGGCGGCCAGCGGCTCTACGCGCAACCCGACCTCGGCCTGGTTGTGATGATCAACGGCGGTCACTATGGCGGGCCGCTACAGGGTCTCATTCCGTTCGCCATCTTCACGCGACTGGTCCTGCCGGCAACGAAGGACTGAGTGTGCGGCTTTCGGCTAGATCAGGACGAACATGGCGACAGCGGCCGTCCCCATCAGGATGGCGGTGAGCCAGCCCAGCAGGTGCTGCCAGAGTGCCGCGACGAACCGGCCCATGACATCGGGCCGTGCGGCCACCACCATCATGGCAGCGATGATCGGCACGACGATCACCCCATTCAGCACAGCGCTCCAGATCAGCGCCTTGAAGGGATCGATAGGCAGCAGCGCAATACCGAGCCCAATGACGATCGCTGCGACGATGACGCCATAGAACGGCCGGGCTTCGCGAGGCTTGCATTCCAGCCCGATCGTCCAGCCACGCGTTTCTCCGATCGCATAAGCAGCCGAAGCGGCCAGAACTGGTATGGCCAACAGGCCCGTGCCGACGATGCCAAGGCTGAACAGCAGGAACGCTGCTTCACCGGCAATCGGCTTCAGCGCTTCCGCCGCCTGCTGCGTGCTCGTGATGTCGGTCAGGCCGTTGGCGTTCAGCGTCGCGGCGGTCGTCAGCATGATGAAGAAGGCGACCAGGTTCGATATCGCCATGCCGATGCCAGTCTCCCAGTTGATGCGCGCAAGCTGGACCGGTGCTTCGTCGGGATGCGTGTTGAGAGGACCGGCTGAGGCATCGCCCTCTTCGTCCTCCACCTCCTGGGAACTCTGCCAGAAGAAGAGGTAGGGGCTGATCGTGGTGCCGAGGATGGCGACCACCAGCATCAGCGTCTTCGCGTCGAGGTCGAACCGCGGGAGTACAGCTCCAAGGCCAACTGCATGCCAGTCGATATGAGCGGAGAAGACGACCCCGGCATAGGCGAAGAGAGAGAAGGTCAGCCATTTCAGGATGCCGACATAGCGGCTGTAGGGAATGAACACGATCGCCAGCAGCGAAGCCGCGGCGAACACGACGACGAACAAGCTCTGTCCCCAGCCGAGGAGCAGGCTGACGGACGCGCCCATCGCCGCAAGGTCGGCACCGATGTTGATGGTGTTGGCGATGAAGAGCAGCGCGACCAACGCAAGCACGACGGGCTTGGGAAAGACGCGGCACATGTTGGCGGCAAGACCGCGACCGGTAACCCGTCCGATTCGAGCACTGACGGATTGCACCGCCAGCATGAGCGGCCAGGTCAGCACCACGGTCCAAAGCAGACCGAAACCCGCCTGCGCGCCGGCCTGGGAGTAAGTGGCAATACCGCTGGGATCGTCGTCGGCCGCCCCGGTAATCACACCGGGCCCTACTCTCCTGATCAGGCTCGAAGACGAAGCCGGCGAGGCAACCATGCCTCAGCTAAACGGGCGCGGTCCCTCGTAAGTTCCGATATAGCTCAGATGAGTGATCAGTCCGGTCGCCGGCCGCCACAGATGGAGTGCAATGCCTGGGGGATCCATCGTCATCGAGAGCTTGGCGCCGGGACGCAGATCCAGCGTGGCCTGATGGGCGGTACTGGGCGCGATCGAGGCCATGGTACCGGCCCAGCGCACCTGGATCGGGCGATGAACATGCCCGCACAGGACACGCTCGACGTTGCCGTGCGCGCGGACAATCTCCGCCAGTCGCTCCTCTCCTTCGTTGAGGCGTGCGGCATCGACGGGTTCGATACCGCAATCGAACGGCGGATGGTGCATGTAGAGCAGCGTGGGCCGGTCGCTCTCTTTCAGCCGCGCTTCCAGCCAGTCCAATCGTTCCTGGCACAAGGCTCCAAACCCTTTGCCGGGCACCAGAGTGTCGAGGGCGATCAGACGCAGCGGCAGGTCCTCGACGACATACTGAAGAAAGCCGGTGCGAGGCAGATAGGCATGTTCGGGGAAACCGTCGCGCAGTGCCTCACGCGCGTCGTGGTTTCCGGGAATGAGATAGAACGGCATGCGCAGCGCCGACAGCATGCGCTTGAGGTTCGCGTATTCCTCGGGCTTGCCGCTATCCACCAGGTCTCCCGTCACAAGGGCAATGTCCGGGCTTGGATCGAGGGCGTTGACGTGCGCCACGGCATGTTCGAGATAGCCCTGCGTGTCGATGCGGCCGTAGAGTAGCTCGCCCGGTTTCTTGATGTGCATGTCGGATATCTGGGCAATCAGCATCTTATCCATCCACTCTGTCTTTTTGTCAGCCGCGAAACCCGTTCACGATCGGATAGCGCCGTTCGCGGCTGATGTTCCGTGAAGTGATCTTGACGCCGGGAGGCGCCTGGCGCCGCTTGTATTCCGCCCCTTCGAGTAGCCGCCATACGCGATCCACGACTGTCGGATCGTGGCCCTCCTTCGCGAGATCAGCCGTGCTGAGGTCACGTTCGATCAGGCCTTTGAGTACGGCGTCGAGGGCAGGATAAGGTGGCAGCGAGTCCGAATCCTTCTGGTCAATTCGCAGCTCGGCCGAGGGTGGCTTGTCGATGATGCGGGCGGGGATCACCGCGCCGGCCTTGCCGAGGGCGCCTTGCGGCATATGCTTGTTGCGCCAGCGGCAGAGCTCGAACACGGTCGTCTTGTAGACGTCCTTCAACACATTGAAGCCGCCGCACATGTCGCCATAGAGTGTGGCGTAGCCCACCGCCATCTCCGACTTGTTGCCAGTGGTGACGACCATGCCGCCAAGTTTGTTGGACACGGCCATCAAGGTGACGCCGCGGGCGCGGCTCTGGATGTTCTCTTCCGTGACATCCTCGGCGCGATTGCCGAACAGCGGCGTCAGCATGCCGCGAAACGCTTCCATGGCCGGGCCGATATCGACGATGTCGTAACGAATGCCGATTGCGCGGGCGCAGGCTTCGGCGTCTTCCAGCGAGTCCCGGCTGGTATAGGGCGACGGCATCATGATCGCGTGCACACGCTCGGGACCCAAGGCGTCGGCCGCTACGGCCGCCGTGATCGCCGAATCGACGCCACCAGAAAGGCCGATCACCACCGAAGGGAAGCCGGTCTTGTTCACATAGTCGCGGAGGCCCAGCACCATTGCCCGGTAGATCGATTCGATGTCGCTCATCTCCGACTCGATCGGACCGGGCAGGCATTCCCATCCCGAGGCCCCGCGGCGGAACTCGACTGTCGCCACCTGTTCGGCGAAGGAAGCCAGCTTGACCTTCAGCGCGCGGTCGGTCCCCAAGGCGAACGAGCCGCCATCGAAGATCAACTCGTCCTGGCCGCCGACCTGGTTGAGGTAGACGAACGGCAGGCCGCTCTCGACCACGCGCTTGACTCCGAGCTGCACACGCACGTCGGTCTTGCCGACCTCGTAGGGCGACCCGTTGGGCACCAGGATGATCTCGCCACCGGTCTCGGCGATGCATTCCACGACGTCGGGCGTCCACATGTCCTCGCAGATCGGCACGCCGATGCGTACCCCGTTGAAGACCAGCGGCCCCGGCATCGGTCCCGGCGCAAAGATGCGCTTGTCGTCGAACACGCCATAGTTCGGCAGATCGACCTTGAAGCGCTTGCCGATGATCTCACCCTTGTCGAGGGCGATGATGGCATTGTGCAGCTTGTCGCCTTCGCGCCACGGCGTGGTGACGAACAGCGCCGGGCCACCGTCCTTGGTATCGGCTCGCAGGGCCTCGACCGCCTCGTGGCAAGCCTTCTGGAACGCGGGTTTCAGGACCAGGTCTTCGGGCGGATAACCCGACAGCACCGTCTCCGCGTAAAGCACCACCTCCGCTCCCTGCGAAGCTGCTTCGGCGCGTGCCGCCCGTACTTTGGCGAGGTTGCCGGCAACATCACCGACCTTGGGATTGAGCTGCGCCAGACCGACCTTGAGAGAGTTCGTCATTTGCAAACCATAGTGCCGATTTTCGAGCGCGAGTTCATCTCTCCGCCGTCGCCGGCACAAGCGCATAGGTCGCTGCCGCCGCAAGGACCGACGCCAAGGCGGCGGTCGCAAATGCCAGAGACGGAGAATGCATGACGATGATGCCACCGATGGCAGAGCCCAGCGGCAGACCAGACATGTTGAAGCTCATCGAGACGGCGAGCACACGGCCCAACCATCCCGGATCGGTGCGCCGTTGCCGGAGCGAAAGCACGCCGACATCGACGGGGCCTTCCGCGAAACCCACAAGAACCAAGCCGATCGCGAGACCAACGAGGCCGAAACTGGCACTCACCGGAAAAATTGCGACTGCCGTGGCGAGCGCACCGATCGCGATGAACTGCCGCTCGCGATCGACAGTACGAAGATGTCCGGCGAAAAGCGCGCCGAGCCCGCCAGCGAGGCCAGCTGCGGCCCACAGGCCGCCCACCACCGTGTCCGCACGGGCGCCCGTTCCCAGTTCCTTCATCACCACCACGGGAACGGCGACCACGAGAATGCCCCAGCTCACCTGGAACAGGGCATAGGAGATGGCGAGACCGCGGAGAGACGCGTGCCGCACGAAGTAGATCACGCCGGCCACAGCGTCCCCGATCAAAGGCCCGGTCGATGGGGCGTGGCCACTGGACGTACGACGTATGAGGGGCACGAGACTGACGGCCGCTGCTGCGTAGAGAAGCACGATGGCCAGCAGAGTCGTCTGCGAACCAGCAAAGCCAAACAGCAAGCCCGCGACGGCGGGGCCGGCGACATTGATGAGGGCATAGCTGCTCGTGTCGAGCGCGTTGGCGAGATCCAATGCTTCCTTCGGCACCAGGCGCGGGATCAGGACGCGAATGCCGGCGGTGCCGAGCGGGCTCGTGAGGGAGTAAAGCGTCACCACCGTCAGCAACAGCGGCTCGGTGACCGAGCCCGCGACATCGGCGAGACCGAGCGCCAGGAGCAGCAGAGCGCTCGCCGCCATATCGATGACGATCGCCTTCGCCGCGCCGAGACGATCGAGCAACGCGCCGGCCAGCGGGCTGATCAGCAGCCCCGGCGCCATCGAGGCGAACGCCACCCATCCCGCAAGCACGGGAGAGCCGAAGCGGTCCAGGACGTAGAGGACGATGGCCAGCGAGAAGATGCGCCCGGCGAGGCGTGACAGGCACGCCGCTAGAAACAGCTCGGCCATGCCGTCCAGACGCAGCAGCCGCCGATAGGAAAGAGGATCGGTCAACGCGCTACGCCCGGACGAACAGGTCGATCTACTTCGCTGCGACGACCTCGATCTCGACCATCATGCCGGGGTCGGCAAGGCCGGAGACGATCACCAGCGTCGACGCGGGATAGGGCTCGCCGATGAAGCGGCCGCGAACTTCGCGATAGGCCGTCATGTAGCGGGCATCGGTGAGGAAGCCCGTAATCTTGACGATGTCCTTGTAGCCCATGCCAGCGCTCTTCAGGACCTGGCCGATGTTCTTCCAGGTCAGCTCGACCTGCTTCTCGATGCCTGCGCCGAGCTTGCCCTTGGAATCGACACCGACCTGGCCGGAGACGTAGAGCAGGCGCGCGTTCGGAGCGACTTCGGCGCCCAGGCTGTATTTACCCGCCAGTGCGACAGACTTTGGATTGTGGAACTTGATGGCCATTGGGCCCTCCCCCATCTATAGGTTCGCGAAGGACGCGCACGGTTTCAGGTCGGATGGGATGACGTCAAGCATCAAGAGCGTTCATATCGTCGGTGGCGGGCTCGCGGGCAGCGAAGCGGCCTGGCAGCTTGCGTCTGCCGGCGTTCCCGTCGTGCTGCACGAGATGCGGCCGGTGCGCAGCACCGAAGCCCATCTCACCGACAATCTGGCCGAACTCGTCTGCTCCAACTCCTTCCGCTCCGACGATGCACAGAACAACGCCGTCGGCCTCCTGCACGAGGAGATGCGGCGCGCCGGCTCGCTGATCATGCGGGCGGCCGACGAGCACAAGCTGCCGGCTGGCGGTGCGCTGGCCGTCGATCGCCACGGCTTCTCCGCGGCGGTGCAGGAGGCGCTGCTCGCCCATCCGCTGGTGACGTTGGAGCGCAGCGAGGTCGCAGGCCTGCCACCCGAGGCTTGGGACAGCGTCATCGTGGCCACTGGCCCTCTCACTTCGCCTGCCCTGGCCGAAGCGATCAGCAAGCTCACTGGCCAGGAGTCGCTGGCCTTCTTCGACGCCATCGCGCCGATCGTCCATTACGAGAGCATCGACCTCTCCATCGCCTGGAAGCAGTCGCGCTACGACAAGGGCGGCCCGGCCGGCGACGGAGCGGACTATCTCAATTGCCCGATGAGCAAGGTCGAGTACGAGGCGTTCGTTGCTGCCCTGCTCGCCGGCGAGAAGACCGAGTTCAAGGAGTGGGAAGCCAACACGCCCTACTTCCAGGGCTGCCAGCCGATCGAGGTGATTGCGTCGACCGGCCCGCAGACGCTGCGCTTCGGGCCCATGAAGCCGGTGGGCCTGCGCGATCCCCGGACCGGCCATCGCCCCTGGGCGGTGGTGCAGCTCCGCCAGGACAACGCCCTCGGCACCCTTTGGAACATCGTGGGCTTCCAGACCAAGCTGAAGCACGGCGAACAGACCCGCGTCTTCCGCACCATCCCCGGCCTGCAGAATGCCGAGTTCGCCCGGCTGGGCGGGCTGCATCGCAACACCTTCCTGAACAGCCCCCGCCTGCTCGACGCCACCCTGCGGCTGAAGGCGATGCCCCGGCTGCGGTTCGCCGGCCAGATCACCGGCTGCGAGGGTTATGTCGAAAGTGCCGCCGTCGGCCTTATGACCGGTCGCTTCGCCGCCGCGGAGCGCCTGGGCCGGACGCAAGGCCCGCCACCGTCCACCACGGCGATGGGCGCCCTGTTGAGCCACATCACGGGCGGCGCCGACGCCACGACCTTCCAGCCGATGAATGTCAACTTCGGCCTCTTCCCGCCCATCGAGGGCACGCTGCGCGGCAAGGAGCGCAAGCAGGCGCTCAGCGCCCGGGCATTGCACGACTTCGACGAGTGGCTGAAGCCTACTCCACTCGCAGCGGAGTGAAGGCGCCGCAATATTTCGTAATGTGTCGCAACACTGGGTAACCAATTGTTATTTCACATTGGCCCGGTGCTTCTATCAGATGCCGCCATCATCAATACGGCGGAGGTTGCCTTGCAGGCCACACATCATCTGGTCGCCGACACCAATGCAGCGCTGCAGCGTAACGTGATCGGCGAGATCTTCCGCCTTCTGGCGCCCTATCAGGTCGCCGGGAAGGCCATCACCCCGCAGACTGTCATCTCGACCGGGACCACTGTGGATTCGCTCACGATCATGGACGTGATCATGGAGCTCGAGGATCGGTTCGACGTGACGATCCCGATGAACGTATCTGCAGGGATCGACACGATCGACCAGCTTGCCGAAGCCATCGTGGCGCAGCGCGCCGGCCGCTGAGCGAAAGCAGAAACTGTAGGCGTGCGATGAGATAAGCTCGCGCGGTCCGGGCACGTGGCGTGCTAGAGACCGCGGCAATGACTCCCGCAGAACGCCGGCAAATGATGCTGGCCGGGCCGATCGTGCCCACCATCCTCATCCTTGCCATCCCCAACGTCCTGAACGTGGCGATGCAAAGCCTCGTCAGCATTGCCGACGGCTTCTTCATCGGCCAGCTCGGCACTGTCGACCTTGCAGCCCTCGCTCTCGTGTTCCCGACGCAGATGACGCTGGGCATGATGTCGGCAGGCGCCATGGGCGGCGGCATCTCCTCGTCCGTAGCGCGGGCGCTGGGCTCGGGCAACAAGGCGGCGGCCGAAGCTGCAGCGGCCCACGCATTGGCCATCGCGCTCGGCATGGCCGCGCTATTCGCAATCATCTTCGTGGGCTTCGGCCGGCAGATCTACGGAGCGCTGGGCGGCAGCGGCGCGGCCCTGGATCGCGCGGAGGCCTTTGCCACCATCCTCTTCTTGGGCTGCGGCGCCCATTGGATCGCCAATTCCATGGCTTCGGTGCTGCGCGGCACGGGTGACATGAAGACGCCCGGCCTCGCCCTGGTCGTGACCGGCGCCATCCAGATCCCGCTCACCGGCGCGCTGACTTTGGGGTGGTTTGGCCTTCCGGCGCTCGGCATCCGCGGACCGGCCGTCGCTGCCATCGTCGCCTTCGCCATCGCTGCGGTCTGGATGCTTTCGAAACTGACCGGCGACAAGGCCGCCGTCCGCCTGCGCTGGCCCGTGGACGGGTTCAAGTGGCGAGCCTTCCGCGACATCCTGAAAGTAGGCCTCATCGCCTGCCTGGTGGTGATCCTGACCAACGGCACCGTGCTGGTCGTCACCGGCCTGATCGGTCGCGAAGGCGACGCTGCCATTGCGGGCTACGGCATCGGCAGCCGGTTGGAATACATGCTGATCCCGATCAGCTTCGGCATCGGCGCTACGCTCACCGCGCTGGTCGGCACCAACATCGGCGCCCGACAGCATGCGCGCGCCCAACGGCTAGCCTGGACAGGCGCCTTCATGGCGGGCGGCATGGCCGCCGCCATCGGCATCATCGTGGCGATCTGGCCCGATCTGTGGCTCGGCCTGTTCACCACCGATCCGGGCGCGCTGGCTTCGGGCCGCCACTATCTCACGATCGTCGGCCCGGCCTACGGCTTCTTCGGTGTCGCGATGGCGCTCTACTTTGCCTCGCAGGGCACGGGAGAAATGTACTGGCCTGTGGGCGCCAATATCACCCGCATCACCATCGCCGGCGGCGGCAGCCTGCTGGCGCTGGACTCCTTCGGATGGGGCGTGTCGGGCCTCTATGCCTGCGTTGCCCTGGGCATCGTCGCCTTCTCGGCGGTCCTGGCCTTTTCGACGACGCGGCGGGCTTGGACGGGCTGACCGACCTTGCCTATTTCCAGGGCGTCGGTGGTGGCACCGGACAAGGCCCCTCGACGTCGACCGTCGAGAAGTCGGCCGGGCTGACGATTTCGAGATACTCCATGTCGGGCGAGTAATC
>CALROF020000058.1:0-29100 GCA_943369775.1 Reyranella massiliensis 521 | reverse complement strand
CAGGAGACCTGCCACCAGCCGCGGTCACGCGCGAACGCATTGGGCGGGGTGTTCCGATGTAGCAACCGACCTGTCGTCGGCCGCTCGCAGCGGCATGGCGTGGGAAGGCTACGGTTCGCGGTGACGTCGAGACGTGTGCCGCGAGTCTGACGTGAAGAATTTGTCGTTCACCACAAGCACTTACCCATCGCCATTTGTGATCGTGAATGATAGTTATGTTATAACATAACATACCAAGAAGCCACGTAAATGCACACTGAAATTACCCTCGACCCGCTCGAGCTCTATGCATCGGCAATCGATGCATCGGACTACGTGCCCAAGATCGCGCCCTTGGTGCGTCGCATGGTGCCGACAGTTGGCGAGTTGCTCGATGTCGGTGCAGGCGGCGGCCAGCTTGGTGCTGCACTTCACGATCCGGCGCTGCCGTGGACGGCCATCGAACCGTCGCCGACCATGCGTCGTCGCCTGGCGCGTCTGAAGAACCCGCCGAACATCGTCGAAGCCGGTTGGGCAGAAGCGGATGTCGCTGCGGGAACGCACGACACGGTGCTGGCGGCGACCATGCCGGCGTTCTTAGAGCAGCCCGAAGCCTTTCTCGCGCGCTGCCGGGCCTGGGCCCGCAACACCATCGTGTGGGTCGTGCCGGCGCATGCTGGCCCCAAGGGCCTCTGCTTTGCGGGGTGCCTGCCGTCGGAGTGGCATCGCGAAGACGAGACGCCCGGCATCGACATCGTGATGCGGGGACTGTCGTCGGCGTCGCGACCGCAGGAAGCGGCCTTCGTCGACTGGACGTTCACCGGCATCGTGTCCGACCTCGACCAACTCGCGCACTGGATGGCCGGCCGTCTCGGCTGGTCCGACACCGACGAGCGCCGCGCTCGCCTGCATGCGCATCTCGCCGGCAAGGCGAAGCGCACTGACCAGGGTTTCCGTCTCGAGATTTTCAGAAGAACTGCCGTTCTTGTTTGGGGGAATAAATGAACCGGCTCTATGCCTCGCTCGTTTTGGGGAGCATTGCCTTCACATCGGTCCCGTCCATCGCCCAGGATCAGTCACAAGGGCAGGCGCCAACGCCAGCACCGACGAAGGACGCCGCACATACGCTGCCCGAAGGCTTCATTACTGCGACCGGTCGCTACGAGCCGATCAATCGCATTGCCGGCACAGTGCAGATCATCCACCAGGATCGCATCGAGAAGTCGACAGCGCGTTCGGTCGCCGAGCTGCTATCGGAAAATGCCGTCGGCTTCATGAGTGAATGGACGCCCGGCCAGACCTCGATCAACATTCGTGGCGCGCAAACCGAGGGCCAGGGCCGCGATTTCCGCAGCCAGGTGCTGGTGCTGATCAACGGCCATCGCGCCGGCACGGCCAACGTCTCCAAGCTGTCGAATGCGGATATCCAGCGCATCGAGATCGTGCGCGGCCCCAGCTCCGTGGTCTACGGCAGCCAGAACATGGGCGGTGTCATCAACATCATCCTGAAGAACGGCCGTACGGCGCCCGGTGGGTTCATCGAGGGCTCGGCAGGCTCCTGGGACCTCTTCGAAGGCCAAGCACAGTATGGCGGCGTCACGAAGGGCGGCTTCGACTACTACGGCGGCGTTGCGTCGAGCACACGCGGCAACTACGCGATTCCCGGCGGCAAGTCCGAAGAGAACACGGCCTGGACCCGCTTCAGCGCCACCGGTGCGTTCGGTTACCAGATCAACGAAAACAACCGCATCGACATGACGGCGCGCACGGATGGCATCTACAACGCCGGCTTCCGTGGTTCCGCGGCCAATATCTTCGCCTTCGATACCCGCACCAACGCGTCGTTCGATATCAGCATCACCGGTAACACGCCGGACAAGGTGGCCAACTATTTCTTCCAGGCCTACTACGTCAACGATGTCGATGCGCTGAACAATCCCTCGCCGCTCAGCGCCCTCAACACCATCCCGAACCGGACTTTCACCGACTACAACCGACGCCAGCTCGACGTCGTGGGAACGCGCTTCCAGCCGAGCTTCAATGTCTGGAAAGGCAACCAGCTTCTGGTCGGCGTCGACTGGGAAAGAAGCTGGCTGCGGTCCGACCGCAATCGAGTGGGTGGTGCGGCGGTGACGCAGACTTCGCCACAGGACAACAACCAGACGGACAATGTCTTCGCCTTCTACCTCGAGGACTCGCAGAGCCTGATCGATGATCGTCTCGTCGTCCGCGGTGGTATCCGCCAGACCTTTGGTACGACGGCGCTCGACTGGACGCCCTACTCGCCGACCCTGATCAGCGGCAGCACCAACTACCAGGTCACGACCTGGATGGCGGGCGCCACCTTCCAGGCAACCGACTGGCTTGGGTTCCGTGCCGGAGCCTCGACCGGCTTCCGCGCGCCGACGGCGACCGAGCTCGGCGCCAACTTCACGGTTACGCCGATCGGCACGACGATCTTCGGCAATCCGGGGCTGTATGCGGAGACAGCCCAGCAGATGGAGGCGGGTGCCACACTCACCTGGGAGGGTGGTCGCTTCGACGCCGTGGTGTTCCAGAACACGATCGCCAACCGCATCTCGGCGGTCACGACTTCCTCTGTCGGCGGCCGCACGATCCAAGTCTACCAGAACAATCCGGCCAACATCGTGGTCCAAGGCCTCGAGTTTCAGGCCGAGGCGGACCTGGTGAGGAGCTTCAAGCTGCCCTTTGACGAGAGCTGGAACTGGAAGGTCTTCGGCAACGGCTACTACAACTTCAAGATGGTCGACTATGGTGCGCTGGCCGCGGCTGGCACGGACATGGCCACGCGCATCAACCAGTACGGCATGGATATCGGCACGCAGTTCGGTCAAAGCGGCACCAGGATTCCCTGGAACTTCCAGCTTCTCGGCATCCTGCGTGGCCCGATGTGGTACAACACCGAGGAGAGCCTCTCGCCGGTTTTCTTCCCGGGCCAGATCCGCAGCACGACGGTCTATCAGAAGGACCCGTTCTGGATCTGGAAGATGCGTGGTGAGGTCGAGGTGTACAGGGGCATCAAGGTCTTCGCCGCGGTGAACAACATCTTCAACGTGAACGCCCATCCGATCTTCATCGCCCAGGATCAGGTCCCGTGCGTGGCCATTCAGGCGAACCAGAACGGTGCCTGCGGTACCTCCATGGCCGGCCGAGAGTTCATCATGGGCTTCCAGTTCCGGTTCTGATGCCGAGGGCAGGGCTTGCGCTTCTGGTGACAGCGTTCGCGCTCTCGAGCGCGAACGTAGCGGCGCAACCTGTTACGGTCCGCGATGCGTTCGGGCGCGAAGTCACTGTGCCCGCACCGCCGCAACGCATCGTGACCATCTTCGCCTCCAACACCGAGATGGTGGCGGCGCTTGGCCTGGCCAATCGAATTGTCGGTATCGAGGCATTCACGCGGTTTCCGCCCGAGGTGCTGGGCAAGCCGCTGGTCGGGGGGCGACTCGGCTTTTCGGTGGATGCCGTGGTCGACCGCAAGCCCGATCTCGTGGTGGTGACGCCGGCGCGTCAGGCGGCCAACCAGCTCGTCGAACCGATGGAGCGGCTCGGTATTCCGGTACTGGTGCTGCTGCATCGTCGCGTGCCGGAAATTCTCCACAACATCCGGCTGCTCGGAAAGATATGTGGTGTGCCGGAGCGTGGTGAAGCGCTGGCCGCGGAACTGCAGACGAGGCTCGACAAGGTCGAGAAGCGGGTCGAGGGCTTGCCGCGGCCGAGCGTGGTGATGATTACCGGCCGGTTGGGCAACGGCCTGCTGCTGATTGCCCGTCCGGGCACCTATACGGGAGATGCGGTGCTGATGGCCGGCGGCCGCTTCGCGTTGGACAGCGGCGCCATTGCGCAGATCTCGCCCGAGGCGGTGCTAAAATCCGATCCCGACGTGCTGTTGTTCGCCGGCAGCGACAAGGACCTGAAAGAGCTGATCGCCCGGCCGGGATGGGCCGACATGCGCGCGGTGCGTAGCGGGCGGGCCTTCACCGTCGTCCGCGCCGAGTTGCTGATCCCCGGACCGCGCACGATTGCCGGTGTCGAGAAACTGGCGGCGGTGTTGCATCCGCCGGCGACGGCCAAGCAATGAGGGTTTGGGCATCTCTCGCTCTGGCGCTGTTGCTGGCGATCATCGTCGGCGCTTGCGCCGGCCATGATTGGGCTTCACCGGGAGATGTGTTGCGGGCGATCGCCGGCGATCCATCGCTCGGTGCACGTCTGCTGGTCGAGTGGCGCATTCCGCGCGTGCTGGCCGCCGCCTTGGTCGGTGCTTTACTGGGTTTGGGTGGCACGGTCTTTCAAGGTGTCTTTCGCAACCCGCTGGCAGAGCCTTATCTGCTGGGCTCGGCTGGTGGTGCGGCGCTGGGCGCCACGGTGGCGTTGCTGGTTCCGCTCGCTGTGCCGCAGTCGCTGCTCCTGCCAGTGCTCGCTTTCGCCGGTGCCTGGGGTGCTACGATTCTGGTGATCGGCATCTCGCGCGTCTCCGGTGCGGTCGATGCGGCCGGCATGCTGCTGGCGGGCGTTGCCATGGCTGCGATCCTGGGAGCGTTGCGTTCCTTCCTGATGCTGGCGCTCTCGGACGAGACGGTGAGCCTGCAGATCGTGCTGAGCTGGGTGCTGGGTGGCGTGCAGACGCCGAGCTGGCCCGTGCTGGGCCTGATGGCCGCGATCTCGGCGGCCTGTCTCGGCCTCACTCTCGTACTCGCCCGCAACCTCGACATGCTGGGGCTCGGCGAGACCATGGCGACGTCGTTCGGGCTCAACGTGAACCGTTTCGTTATGCTGGCGGTGCTGGCAGGGTCGGTCGTGGTCGCTGCCGCCGTGGCGTTCGGTGGCCTCGTGGCCTTCGTGGGCCTCGCCTCGCCGCATATCGCGCGCTGGCTGGTTGGGCCGCTGCATCGGCCCTTGCTGCCGGCTTCGGCTCTGGTAGGGGCGATCGTCGTCACGGTGGCTGATGCCATCGCAAGATCGGCTCTGCCGCCAGCGGAGATTCCGCTCGGCCTCGTGACCGCGGTCGCGGGTGGGCCGTTCTTCATTCTGCTGCTGGCTCGCAGGTTGCGCACATGACCGCGCTCGTTGCCGACAAGCTCGTGGTCAAGCGTGGCAATGCCACTCTGCTCGACGGCCTGTCATTGTCCTTGGGACCGACCGGCTCTGTTGCCGTCATTGGCCCCAACGGAGCAGGCAAGTCGACTCTGCTGAAGGTGATGGCGGGCATCGAGACGCCGACCTCTGGCCGGATACTGTTGGGTGACCGCGACCTCGCCTCGTTGTCGCACGCAGCGCGTGCTCATGCGCTGGGATTCGTGCCGCAGCATTTCGATCCGCACTGGGACTTGAGCGTCGGCGAGCTGGTGCGGTTGGGGGCGGAACGCGGCGAAAGGGTGCCGCAGGAGGCTGTCGAGAGGACCATCGCCGCCTTCGAACTCTCGGGGTTGGGGCATCGACGCTGGTCGACCCTGTCGGGCGGCGAGCGGGCGCGAGTGCTGCTGGCAACGGTGCTGGTCGTCGATCCGCCGGTATTGCTGGCGGATGAGCCCGCGGCCAGTCTCGATATCCGTCATCGGCTGGACGTGATCCAGGCCTTGGCCGCGCGCGGTCGCGATCGCCTCTCGATCGTGGTCGTGCACGATCTCGATCTCGCCTTCAGCTTCTTCGACCGGATCGTGCTGGTCGACCGCGGCACGGTCGTGGCCGATGCGCCGGCGCAAGCCCTGCTCGACGATCCGCGGCTCGACACCGTATTCGGCGTTCGGTTCGAGCGACTACAGACCGACGACGGCTGGTTGCTGCGCGCCCGCCTTTGACAGAACGAGATCGACGGGCATTATTGCCGCCCATCATTGGAGGGCGCGTGTGACAGCAGGAGATCGACCAGCAAGGGCGCCGATCTCCGACGGCCTGTTCTACCTCCTTGCCGCGGTCTGCGGCGCTCTCACCGGCGTGATTGGAGCGGCTTTCCATCTCGTGGTCGACACGTTGATGGTCTGGCCATCGTGGATCGTGGCGCGTTTCGGCCACGGTATCGGTGCCATTCTGCTGGCAGCCGCCATTGCCTCGGCGACCCTGGTCCTTGCCTTCTTCCTGACCCGCCGGATCGCACCCGAAGCAGCGGGCAGCGGCGTCCAGGAGATCGAAGGCGCCATGGAAGGCCTGCGCGAGGTCCGCTGGCGCCGCATTCTGCCGGTGAAGTTCGTCGCCGGTGTCCTGTCCCTGTCGTCGGGCCTCGTCGCTGGCCGCGAAGGACCGACCATCCATATGGGCGCTTCCATCGCGGCGGCGATTGCCGAGCGCCTCAAATTCCAGACGACGGAGTTGCGCGGCCTTCTCGCCGCTGGTGCAGCAGCAGGTCTTGCCGCCGCTTTCAACGCGCCACTGGCGGCCATCCTGTTCATCATCGAGGAAACCCGCAAACAATTCGCCTACACGTTCCGCGCCTACACGGCGGTCATTATCGCCTCGGCATCGAGCGCCATCGCCATGGAGCTGGTCGGAGGCACAGCGCCTCAGTTGAAGCTCGGCAATGCCGCGATGCCTTTGTCCATGCTGCCGGCCTTTCTCCTGCTCGGTGTGTTGCTGGGCGGCGTTGGTTGGCTGTTCAATCGCACCATCCTCTTCATGCTGGACTGGACGGCGAAGACCTTTCGTAAGGCGCCGTTCGTGCCGGCGCTGGTGGTCGGTGCCGCAGTGGGCGCGCTTGCGCTCATCCTGCCCCAGGCGGTCGGCGGCGGAGAGTTGTTGATCCCCGGACTGGTCACCGGCCATCTGCCGCTGACAACCCTGGCCGTGCTCGTCGTGCTCCGATTCATTGGCGCGATGGTGAGCTATCCGGTGGGCGTGCCTGGAGGCATCTTCTCGCCGATGCTGACTCTTGCGACGGCGCTGGGCCTGATTATTGGCCTTTTGGTCGAGGCCCTGCTGCCGGCACCACCGCTCACCAGCGCGGCCTTCGCCATTGCCGCCATGGGAGGCTTGTTCGCCGCCACCGTCCGCGCGCCGCTGGTCGGCGTCGTGCTGGCGGCCGAGCTGACGGGTGGCTATGCGCTCATCCTGCCGCTGATCGTGACCTGCATGACGTCCAATGCCATGGCGCAGGCGCTGGGCGGACGGCCGATCTACGAGCTGCTGCTGGAGCGCACCTTGCGGCTCTCTGGCCAAACGGCGCCGCTATCACGGACCGGCGTTTCCGCGCCGGTCGGCGCCGACGACTCGCCACGGCCCTAGGCTCTATCAGTCAGGAACCAGTCGAGGATCTGCGCATTCTCGTCGCGCGGATAGGTGTGGGAGAGGTCGGGGATCTCGCGGTACAGCACGGCCGCGCCGGCTTCTTTCAAAGTGCGCTCTGCGCCTTGCGCCATCTCCGGCGGAAACATCCAATCCTGTGTGCCATGCACGATATGGATTGGCAGACCCCTGAGGCGCGTCGCATCCGCGAACGTCATCAGCAGGGGATGGAAGCTCGCCGCGATGGGCGCGAGGTGCGTGAACTGGCAACCGGCACGCAGACCCAGCACGTAGCTGAAAGTGCCGCCATCGCTCATACCGGTCAGCAGCTTGTGCGAGGCGTCGATGTTCCACTCGTTGGCGACATCTTCGACCATGCGGTCGATGCGCGGGCCGTCGACTTCGGGTTCCATCAGCGACCAGGTCGAGCCGGCAGCCGTCGGCGCGATCAGGATGAAGCCCCGTGTGCGGGCTTCGCGCAGCCAGCTCCAGAGAAAGGCGCCGCCATTGCCGCTGCCGCCATGCAGGGCCACGACCAGCGGCCAGCTTTGGCTCGAATCGTAGTACTCGGGCACATAGAGCGAAAAGGCGCCCCGTGTTCCAGACGGCCCGCCGACATGCATGAAACCCACGCCTTCGCGTGTCGGGTCGGCCTCGGCAATACGATCTACCAGCGCGGTATCGGCGCGCGCCGGCTGCTCGAGAAAGAAATGGCTGATCGGCCGAAGATGCACGGCCATGGGATAGAGTGCTTCGCAGGCCTGCGCATAGCCGCGCAAGCTACGATAAGCAGCGATTATGGGCTGCGGCGCATCGGGGGCAGCCAGTATGCCGGCCAGCGCCTCGCTTGCGGCGTCGGCTGCGCGTTCGAGATGATCGCGGACGGGAGCGAGCCGGCCGGGCCACTCGAGCGCCCGCGACGCAGCGAGAGCCGGGGCCAGGTCGTCGTTACGGCCGGCAAGGGCGTCGATGACCCGTGGCAGGGCAGTTGGCGAGAGGTGACGACCCGCGAACTCGATGGCATGCAGTGCACGCAACGTCGCGGGCACCAGCGCGGAGATGGCGTCGATAGCAGGCTCGGTGGCGGCGTCGGCCATCAGTCTTTCAGCAGCACGGCGTCGAGGGCCGGCCGACCGCGGATCATGTCGGCGGCCTTCTCGGCAATCATCAGTGCCGAGGCATTGAGATTGGCCGACGGCATGGTCGGCATGATCGAGGCATCGACCACGCGCAGCCCGTCGAGACCGCGGACGCGCAGTTGATCGTCGACGACCGCCGTGGGGTCGCTGTCCGGCGCCATGCGGCAGCTACCCATGAGATGGAAGGTCGTGGTGCCACGTTCCTTGGCGGCCGCCATCAGCTCTTCATCCGACTGAGCCTGTGAGCCGGGGAATTCCTCACGATCGTAGTATTTGCTGAGCGGCCGGGAACCCAGCAGGCGGCGCGCCAGCTTCATGCCGGCCAGCAGCACCTGACGATCGCTTTCCGCCCCGAGATAGTTCGGCTGGATGATGGGATGCTCGAACGGATCGGCCGAGCGGGCGCGGACATAACCGATGCTGTCGGGGCGTTGCTGCCAGGAGGCGATGGTCATGCCGGGGAAGTCGTCGAGGGTCGACTGCACGCCTTCCTTATAGCTTGCCGGCGTGAATGTGAGTTGCAGGTCGTAGTTGTCGACCCGCTCGTCGGATTTCCAGAAGACGTAGATCAATGTTGGATTGAGCGAGAGGATGCCACGGCGCGTCGCGGCATATTTCAAAACCTCGCCGACCAGTCGCAGACCCTTGGAGCGCTCGTTGATGCTGATGGCGTTCTTGACGCGCGCGACGAAGCGCGGCGCATAGTGGTCACGCAGGTTCTCACCGACGCCGGCCAGTTCGTGCTTCACGTCAATGCCGAGCGACCGCAACAGTGATGCAGGGCCGATGCCCGAAAGCTGCAGGAGCTGCGGGGAATTGATCGTCCCGCCCGACAGGATGACTTCCTTGTTGGCGCGGATCTCGACCGGCGAGCCGCCACGGCCACCCTTCAGGTAGCGCACGCCGACGGCGCGTTTTCCATCGAGGACGATCGAGGTGGCGTGCGCATTGGTGCGCACCGTGAGGTTGCGCCGCTTCATCGCGGGATGGAGAAATCCACGGGCGGCGCTGACGCGGCGGCCATTGTTCACGATGCGCTGCACGTAGCTGACGCCTGCCTGCGTCGTACCGTTGTAGTCGCGGTTGCGCGGGATACCCATCTCGACCGCGCCTTCGATGAAGGCCTCGCACAGAGGATCGCGCCATTCGAGATCGGTGATGGGAAGATTTCCGTCAGTGCCGCGGAAGGCTGTATCGGACTCGCCCATGCGCCGTTCGCTGCGCCGGAAGTAGGGGAGAACGTCGGCGTAGCCCCAGCCGCGATTGCCGCGCTGTGCCCAGCCGTCGAAGTCGAGGCGCTGGCCGCGATTGTAGATGTGGCCGTTGATCGAACTCGAGCCGCCCAAGGTTTTGCCGCGGGGTGCCGAGATGGCGCGGCCGCCAGTCCATTCGCTCGGCTCGGACTTGTAGAGCCAGTTCACCTTGGGATCGACCAGCGTGTACATGAAGCCGGCCGGAATATGGATGAAGGGATGCCAATCCCGTGGACCGGCTTCGAGGACGCACACCGAGACGTTCGGGTCTTCGCTCAAACGGCTCGCCAGCACGCTGCCGGCCGACCCGGCGCCTACAATCACATAATCAAAGCTGTCCATTCCCGCTCTTTTCCGCCCAGTGTCCGTTCTTATGAACGTGATTGACCACCGGATTTGGGCAGGAAGCAATGCTCCATCGCGGGAAATCGCCGGGCCCGCACATCGGCTGCATAGTTGGCGGCGGCCTCGGATATCTGGTTTCCGATCTCGGCATAGCGCTTCACGAACTTCGGTGTGAACTCGCTATACAAACCCAGGACGTCGTCGATGACCAGGATCTGGCCATCGCAGGCCGGCGATGCGCCGATGCCGATCGTGGGGATCGGCAGGGCGGCGGTGATAGCCTTGGCTACAGGCTCGAGCGTGCCTTCGAGCACGATCGTGAAAGCGCCGGCCTCGGCCATCGCCTCGGCGTCGCGTGTCACCTGTCGGGCTTCCTCCTCGGACCGCCCCGTGGCCTTGAAGCCACCGGCCACGTTCACGGCCTGGGGCATCAGCCCGACATGGGCGCAAACCGGCACACCGCGCTGGGTCAGAAAGCGTACTGTCTCCGCAAGCGCTTCGCCGCCTTCGAGTTTCACGCCGCTGGCGCCAGTTTCGGCCATGACGCGCGCAGCACTATGGAATGCTTGCTCGGGACTCGCCTGATAGCTGCCGAACGGCAGGTCGACGATCACGCAGGCCCGCGAGGCGCCGCGCATCACGGCCGCGCCATGAGCGATCATCATGTCGAGCGTGACAGGCAGGGTGCTGTCGAAGCCGTAGATCACCATGCCGAGCGAATCTCCGACCAGGAGCAAGTCGACATGAGGATCGAGCCGGCGGGCCATCTCGGTCGTGTAGGCCGTGAGGCAGACAAGCGGCTCCTGCCCCTTGCGGGCGCGGATCTGTGGCGTGCTGATTCGTTTGGCGGCTTTGACGGCGCTCATTCTGACCTGCGGGCTGGTGGAACCTTGGTTTCCCATGTTCGACCGGCCACCAAAAGGCAAAATCGCGCCCAATGCCGCCAGTCGAAGCCCTGGACCGCCGGGCGAGCGCTCAGCGCATCAACGCACGGCGCCAGCGCAAAGCATCCTCGATCTGCGTTTCGAGGCCGCGCTGGGGCATCCAGCCGAGCTGTTCCTGCGCTTTGCCGATGGCGCCGACGAGGCGCGGCGAATCGCCCGGCCGGCGGGCGCCGAACACGTGGGGCACGGGCTGGCCGGCGAGCTTACCGACGCAATCGACGACCTGTTTGACGCTGTAGCCGATGCCGGAGCCGAGATTGAAGGCGTCGTGCCGGCCTGTCTTGCCCTGAAGCAACAACCAGCGCACGGCACGCAAATGGGCGTCGGCCAGGTCGGTCACATGCACGTAGTCGCGCACGCACGATCCGTCCTCGGTCGGGTAGTCCGAGCCATGTACGACGAGGCAGGGGCGTAGTCCTAGGGCTGCGTCGATGGCGAGCGGAATGAGGTGCGTTTCGGGATCGTGCGCTTCGCCGATCAGGCCGCCGGCATCTGCGCCCGAAGCGTTGAAATAGCGCAGCGAGGCGGCCCGCAAGCCACGCCAGGCAGCGGCGGCCAGGGCGCGCTCGACGCTCGCCTTGGACGAGGCATAGGGGTTGATCGGCGCGAGGCGATGGGACTCCTCCAGCGCGTCCGCTTGCGGCAGGCCATAGACGGCGCAGGTGCTGGAGAAGACGAAGGCCTCTACGCTGTGACGCACGGCGGCGCCGATCAGCACATGGCTCTTGCCGGCATTGTTGTGCAGGTAGCGCTGAGGTTGCGACACCGACTCGCCGACCTCGATGTAGCCCGCGAGATGGATCACCACGCGCGGCTTGTGACGCACGAAGACATCCTCGACGAAACGGCCGTCGCCGATGTCGCCGCGTTCGAGCGGCCCCCAACGCACGGCCCAATCGTGGCCTTTTTCGAGAGTGTCGAGGCATATCGGCTGTACACCAGCCTCGGCCAATGCCTTGCAGACGTGACTACCGATATAGCCGGCGCCGCCGGTCACCAGGACCGGTCCGGGAATAGGGGGCTCGAACACGTTACACAATCCAATCGTTAAAGCTGAGCTGCTACAGACGCGCACCGAGTCGAAGCATGATGACGTTCTGGGAATAGCCTAGACCGGACTGGTTCGAAGCCCGGTAGATGTACTGATAGCTCGGTCCGATGAAGAACTGTCGTACGGGCGTGTACATGACGCTGGCGCCCAAGGTGATGTACTGGTCATAGCGCGAGTTGGTCGACGAGAAGCTTTGATAGTCGGCGATGGTGTAGTCGGCCAGAGCGCCGAGCTGGATATTGGGTCGCAGCTCATAGCTGGTGTTGAAGCCCATCGACGTATTGAGGTAGCCCGATTCGCCGATGATGGCGGCTTCGTTCACCGTGCGCCTGACATAGGGCCGTATCCACAGTTCCTTCAGTGGATTCCAATGTGCCAGCAGACCGAACATCGGACCCTGAAATGGTGCGGTGCCCTGGTTTACATAGTTCTGCTGCAGATAGCCGGCGAAGGCCTCGGCCGAAATCAAACCGCCAAGGTTGAGGGTGATGCCGCCGACAAGGTCCCAGCCGCTGGAGTTGCGGGCGAAGCCCGTTGCGTCGACCGGGGTCACGTACATGCGCTGGTTCAGGCTGCCGCGTACCCAGAATTCGTAGCCGTCGAGAAACTCGTAGCCGAAACGCAAGGATTCGCGCAGCTCGGTACGATTGCGGTCGGTGTTGGGTACGACGCCCTGGGCGATGCCGAGGCCATTGTCGAAGTAGGTGTAGTTGTCGACCGTGATTTCAGCGCGGCCGCTGAAGCGATTGACCTTCTGGTAGTAGCCGGCGCTGCCGATCAATTGATTGTAGATCGTGACATTGGACGGGCCGCTCACCGTGTTGGGAAGACCAGGATCCTCATGCTTCCGATTGAACGAGAAGCCGCCGTAGACATTCCAGTTGCGCTGGATGTCGATACGGCCGTCGGTCCCCACCGCGACGTCCTGATAATCCTGCGTCGACGCGCTGGTATAGAAGCCAATGTTGCCGCGGGCATAGAAGTTCAGCATGTGGCTCGACCAGGTGGAGCGCAGCTCCACGGTCGGTTTGATCACCTGCAGAAAGCTTGCCGTGGGACCGCTTCCCGCCGATTGAGCAAAGACGTTGTCATTGAAGGCTTCGTTCAGCTCGAGAGCGGGGAACAGCAGGAAGCTGCCGAGCTGCACACCCTTGGGATCGTAATTTTCGCCTTCGCGGGCAGAGACGGTGCGCTCGTCCTGCCGTTCGATACGGCGCTGCGGCGGGCCGGGGCTACCGGGTGCCGCCTGCTGCGCCTCCGCGCAGGTTACTGCGATCGATATTAAAGCGGCAGCCCCCCAAAGGGCTCCGGCGCCACGTATTGTGGTCATACCGTCTCCATCGCTCCGCCAAGGCACAACATTCAACCATCAGCGCACCACGGTCTCAATACGATACGCGGTGGGTTAAATGGACCGGCCTGACATCGCACTCAATGTGAGGATGTCGCGATCACAGACTGGTCACGGACAATCTGTTGGAAACGCAAGGAGTTAGGCCGACGGTCGGGCCACTGATTGATCACTGTCGTTTGGCTGGGGCTTGGCGAATGTTTGTTTTCCCGTTCGCCCGCCCGGAGATCGTCATGCTCAAGATCGTCAAGGATTCGGTGCTCAAGGTCAGCCGATCATTCGGATACGACATCGTGCCGTTGCGAGAGATGCGCGAACGTGACTTTGCGTTGCACCTCCGTGAGCTGCTCGCTCGCATGAACATCGACTGCGTACTCGATGTCGGCGCCAACGTGGGACAGTACAGGGACTTCCTGCGCGATCGCGTGTTCTATGAGGGCACCATCGTCTCGTTCGAGCCGGTGGCGCGTCATGTCGAACTGCTGCGAGCGCGGGCTCGCGACGATGCTGCGTGGCACATTGAGGGCTACGCGCTGGGCGCGCGCGACGAGCAGATGGCCATCAACGTGATGGTATCGGACCAGTTCAGCTCCTTCCTCGAACCCGATAATCGCCAGGTGCAGGAGTTCTCCGAACTCAACGTGCCTTGCGCCAAGGAGGCCGTGACGGTGCGCACGCTCGACGTCGTGCTGCCGGTGCTGCAGGAGCGGCTGGGTTTCGAGCGCCCCTATCTCAAGCTCGATACCCAGGGCTTCGACATCGAGGTGCTGCGCGGTGCGGGCGACAGCCTGCACTCGGTAAGGGCATTGCAGACGGAGGCGTCGGTTCTTGGCATCTACAAGGGGATGCCGGGCTACATGGACACGTTACGTCATCTCGATGGGTTGGGCTTCGATATCACCGGAATGTATGCGGTAAGCCGCGATACTGCGCTGCGTCTGGTCGAATTCGACTGCGTGATGATCAACCGGCGTGCGGTCGCCTCCTAGGCGGGCGTCTAGTCCAGCCTGCCGCAGAGCTGCCGGACATCTTCGCCAGCGACGAACATGCTGCGTGGCGATGCGCCAAGGCGGCCGCGAACCCGGTCGTACTCGTCCGGTGTCAGTGTCTCGAAGAAGCGGACCAGCGAGTCTTCCAACGGCGCGTCGAAGGTCCATCCAATCTCATGCTGTTCTAGGACCGAGCCGACCTCGAAGCCGCGCACGGCGAGGCAGGGTACGCCGAAGTAGCCGGCCTCGTAGAAGCGGCAAGGCATGAGCCATCGCGAATTGTGGTCGGTATGCTCCAGGTCGAGCGCCCAGGCAAAGTCGACCTCGTCGTACATGTCCTCGAGATCCTGGTGGGGTAGATAAGGGCCGCCGTAGGCGATGTTGGAGTGAAGCCGGAGGGCCTCGTCGAAACGCGCCGGATCGACTGTCGTCAGCACGCCGCGGAACTTGAAGATAACGCGCCCCCGCAGCCGCTCGGCAAGGCGCGTCATGAGGTTGAACGTCTCTTCGCCGCGGATCAGGCCGAAGTAGCCGACGACCCAGGGGCGCCGGCCGCGATCGTTGCGCACCGGCGGGGCTGACCGACGTGAAATCGAGGGATGCAGCTTGTTCTCCAGCAGGAACCAATCGCCGCGATAGCGCTGGATGGCATCGTAGAAGGCGCGGTGGAATCCCGGTGAGGACAACACCAGAAGCCGAGTGTTGCGCAGACATAGTCGCTCGACGGCGCGGATCAGGCGTGACGCCCATCCGTCGTGGATGAGGATCGGCGGGATGTCGAGCACTTCGTAGGTAAGCGGTGCACGAGAGAAGGAGATGAGACGCGCGAGCATGGCCAGCACGAGCTGGTCGATGTTGCGGGCATAGTAGACCGAGGCGCGCTTCAATTGCCGCCGATGTGCAATGACGGTGGGAATGGCGCGCAGCAGGGCACCCAGTCGCTGCCCGTAGCGACCGTCGCTGGTGAGGCCGAGCGGCACATGCGGCCACGTCGGCTGGTACGAACTGTTGTAGCGATGGCGGCGGAACCCAAACACGGTAACGCGATAGCCATGATCGACGAATTGCTGCACGCGCTTCAGCGTGCTCGCATCCGTTACGTCGGGACAGAAGAACAGCAACTCGCGTCCGTCGGCGTTCATGACGCGCACGCGGTCCATGCTGTCGTTCGTGCGATCGACGGTGACGTTTTCATCCTCGATGTCGACCGATCCGTGCATGCTTGCGCCTCCGGTCTGGAGTATCCGGGAAGTGCAGGATTTGCAGCGTGACCAATCTGTGTCGTCGGGTGCACGCAATGCATCCAGACAGTCACAGGTTAATCACTAGCCGCAACGGCATGCGCGGTGTTTCGATACACGTACATGAACACCGCCGTTACTCATGCTCGCGACACGCATCTCGCCGATCGTTCACCGCGCTTCGAGCGCGTGGCGGTGAGCTGCGTCTTCGGCAATCCACGCGATCTGCGTTCGTGGTCCGGCGCGCCGGCAAACGTATCGAGCGCAATGGAGCGTCTGGGCATCACCGTCGAAGCCATTCATCCAAAGCTCGGCAAGATGGCCAAGCTGGATGTTGCGTTGCGCGACATGCTGAGTGGCCATGGACGACCGATCTCGAGCGAGCAGGTGCTGCGCAGTCTGCGGGCGCGCCGCCGCATGGCACATGAAGTGGCGCGGCAGGCCGATGCGCTCGGCGTGCGTCATGTGCTGCACACAGGCACGCTCGATCTGCCGGCCTGCGACCTCGTGCGTGGCACTCGGCACTATCTCTACTGCGACCATAGTTGGGCACTGGCGCGTCGCCATCACGTCCATGCGGATCGCTACACCGGGAAGGCCCTGGATGGCTTCGAGGCGGCGGAGCGCGAGGCATTGGCCGGTCTCAGCCACATCTTCACCTTCGGTGCCTATGTCCGGGACAATCTGATCGACCACTATGGCCTGCCGCCCGATCGAGTGACGGCTGTCGGGTCGGGCATGGGCGCGATCGAACCCTGGTTCGGTCCGAAGGACTTCTCCCGTCCGGCTCTGCTCTTCGTCGCCAAGCACCTCTTCCAGGCCAAGGGCGGCACGCTGCTGCTGCAGGCTTTTGCCGAGGCGCGCCGTCAGCGGCCGGACCTCAAGCTCACCATCGTCGGCGACGAGCGCAGCCGCGCGTTCGTAGATGCGCAGCCCGGAGTCGAGCTTCGCGCCCATCTGCCTTGGGTTGAATTGCAGAACCTCTATCGGCAGTCGACGCTGCTCGTGCAGCCCATGCTCAACGATCCCTGGGGGCAGGTCTATCTCGAGGCCATGGTCTCGCGCACGCCAGTGATGGGGCTCTGCCGCAACGGCCTGCCCGAGCTGGTCGACGGTGGCCGCCACGGCTTCCTGGTCGATCGTGCCGAACCCGCAGCCCTCGCCGAGGCCATGTTGAGTGCGCTCTCCGACCCTCGACGGTTGGAAAGCATGGCCGCCGCCGCCCAGCGCCACGCCATCGGTTCCTATTCCTGGGACCGCGTCGCCGAACAAATCGTCTTCTCTTGAACGGAAGGTCGCCAGCATGTCCAAGGACAAGATCGCCCTCATCACCGGAATCACCGGTCAGGACGGCGCCTATCTCGCCGACTTTCTGTTGGGGCGGGGCTATGTGGTGCACGGCATCAAGCGCCGTTCCTCGTCGCTCAATACCGAACGCATCGACTATCTCTATCGCGACCGCCACGACAGTGACGTTCGTCTGTTCCTGCATTACGGGGACATGACCGACTCGACCAACCTGCTGCGTCTGCTGAACGAGATCAAACCGACGGAGGTCTATAACCTCGCGGCCCAGAGCCATGTGCAGGTGAGCTTCGAAACACCGGAATACACGGCCAACACCGACGCCCTCGGAACGCTGCGCATGCTCGAAGCGATTCGTATTCTGGAGATGCAGGAGCGCGTGCGCTTCTACCAGGCGTCGACGTCCGAACTATTCGGCAAGGTGCGCGAGACGCCGCAGCGTGAAGTGACGCCGTTCTATCCACGCAGTCCCTATGCCGTGGCCAAGCTCTACGCCTATTGGATCACGGTGAACTACCGTGAGGCCTATGGCATGCATGCTTCAAACGGCATCCTGTTCAATCACGAATCGCCGATCCGCGGTGAAACCTTCGTGACCCGCAAGATCACGCGCGCCGTCGCGGCCATCGAGCGTGGCTATCAGGATCGCCTCTTTCTCGGCAATCTCGATGCCAAGCGCGATTGGGGCCATGCACGCGACTATGTTGAAGGCATGTGGCGCATCCTCCAACAGGAGGAACCCGACGATTACGTGCTGGCCACCGGCGAGACGCACACGGTGCGTGAATTCGTCGAGCTTGCGTTCGGCCAGATCGGCCGGCCCATCGAATGGCAGGGGACGGGTGATGAGGAGCAGGGCTGCTGCCGGCGCACCGGCAAGGTGCTGGTTGCGCTCGATCCAGCCTATCGCCGGCCGACCGAAGTCGATCTGCTCCTCGGCGACCCGGCGAAGGCCTTCTCCAAGCTTGGCTGGCGCCATCGCACCAGCTTCCCGCAACTCGTGGCCGAAATGGTCGAGGCCGACCGTGTCATCCTGAAAGGAATGGGAGAGCGCTATGCCCAGTACCCCACGCTACACGCTGCGCAATAAGCGAATCTGGGTCGCAGGCCATCGCGGCCTGGTGGGCAGCGCGCTGGTGCGCCGCCTGCAGAGCGAGGGCTGCGAGATCGTCGTAGCGCCACGCGAGTCGGTGGACTTGCGGCACCCCGATCAAGTCGAGCGCTGGATGCGCGAGGCCAAGCCGCAGGCAGTGTTCCTGGCGGCGGCGCGGGTCGGCGGCATCTATGCCAACGACACGCGGCCGGCGGAGTTCATCTACGACAACCTGATGATTCAAACGAACGTCGTCGAGGCCTCGCGTCGCGTCGGCGTCGAGAAACTGATGCTGCTGGGCTCGTCCTGTATCTACCCGCGGCTGGCGCCGCAGCCGATCCCGGAAGCGGCCCTGCTCACCGGCGCACTGGAGCCGACGAACCAATGGTATGCGGTCGCCAAGATCGCCGGCATCAAGCTCGGCCAGGCCTATCGGCGGCAGTATGGCTGCGACTTCATCTCGGTCATGCCGACTAATCTCTACGGCCCGGGTGACAACTTCGATCTGATGCAGAGTCACGTCGTGCCGGCCCTGCTCGTAAAAGCGCATCAGGCTAAGCTTGCCCAGGCACCGACCATGGAGGTCTGGGGGACGGGCGCCGTCCGTCGTGAGTTCCTGTTCGTCGACGATGCCGCCGACGGCATGGTTTACCTGATGCAGCATTTCTCGGACGAAGGGATCGTCAATCTCGGCCAGGGCTCGGACGTGCCGATCCGCGATCTCGTCGAACTGATCTGCAAGGTCGTCGGCTACAAGGGCGGAATTCGCTTCGATACGTCTCGGCCGGACGGCACGCCCCGCAAGATGATCGATACTTCTTTGGCTGCGTCCCTCGGCTGGCGGGCGCGCACGCCCTTGCAGGCTGGTCTCGAGGCGACCTACCGCTGGTATGTCGACAATGTCGCCTCCGAGAAGCGCCGCGCCGTCGCCTGACGCGGAGCTCGCGACAGGTCATCTCGACGCTGACCTAAGTCGACGATCGCGGCGCGGTGGCGTTCTGCTCATGGGCGCGCAGGGCGTGCGCGTGCTGGGACAGCTCGCCACGCTCGTCGTGCTGGCGCGTCTGTTGCCGCCGTCAGCCTTCGGCCTCCTGGCGATGGTCGCGGCAGTCGGGTTGGTGCTCGACCTGCTGAAGGAGCTTGGCCTCTCCGCAGCCACCATCCAGAAAGCCGATCTTACGCATGCGCAGGTTTCGGCGCTGTTCTGGATCAACGCAGCAGCCGGAGCCTTGCTGGCGCTTGCCCTGGTTCTGGCTGCACCGCTGCTGGCGGCATTCTATGGACAACCGGAGCTCACGTCGGTGGCTCGCTGGCTGGCCCTCGGCTTTGTGATGAGCGGCCTCACCGTCCAGCACTGGGCTCTGCTGCGTCGCCAGATGAGGTTTGCGGCCATCGCCGGCCTGGAAACTATGGCCGACTATGCAGGCTACGCCGCGGCCATCGGCCTTGCACTGGCGGGTGAGGGTTATTGGGCCCTGGTCGCCCAGCGGCTGATCACGCCGGGCATCCTCATGATCGGAAGCTGGGCCGTCTGTCGTTGGCGCCCGGCCCGACCGGCGGCGGCTCCCGAGTTGGGTGGCCTGCTGCATTTCGGGGTATCCGTTACTGCCAGCGGCCTTGCCACGGCCCTGGCGCGCAGCTTCGACCAGATCATGATCGGCTGGCTATGGGGGCCGGCGGCGCTCGGCCTCTACGAGCGCACGACGCGTCTCTTGCTCCTTCCGGTGAACACCATCAACGCCCCGGTCTATGCCGCCGGGATGCCGGCGCTGAGCCGGCTCGTCGACCAGCCGGACCGTTATCGCGCCATGTTCCGGCAGATCGTACAGAAGCTCGGCTTGCTCACCATGCCGGTCTTCGCGGTCGCCGCACTGACGGCCGATTGGGTGGTGGAGATCCTGTTCGGCCCGTCATGGATGGCCGCCGTGCCGCTTGCGGCGCTGTTCAGTGTGTCGGCGATCTTCCTGCCAGTCTTGCTGACGATGGGCCTGCTCTACCTGACGCAGGGCCGCACGGCGGAGCTGCTGCGGGCGACGCTGATCGACGCGGGGATCTGCCTGCTGGCAATCGGTGCCGGCCTGCCGTGGGGAGGCGTGGGCGTCGCCGCTGCACTGGCGATCGCCGGTCTCGCGCTGCGCACGCCGCTTTCGTTCTGGCTTGCCACCCTTAGAGGCCCGGTCCGCAATATCGATGTCTGGCGCGCGATCGCGCCGCCGGCCTCGGCCGCCCTTGTCGCGGCGGTGACGGTGGCCCTCGTGAGGGCCTGTGTGCCACGCAACTTCTCGGTCGAATCCGTGATGGCAGTCGGTGCAGCCGCCTCGGCAGTCATCGTCCTGGTCTTGTTGCTCTGGCCGGAAACGCGGCGCGAGATACGTTCAGGCGCCCACCGCGCTGCCATCCTCGTCCGACGTCGGCGCACCGTTCTTGAGCCTTAGGCGTCCCCTGCGATCGACCCAGAGGCGATAGTCGCCGAGGCGGGCGAGATTGGGGCTCTGCCAATTCGCGCCGAACCGCACGCCGCCACCATCCTTCGCTGAGATTTCGAGGGCGTCGAAATCCTTCACATATTCGACGGTGCCGCTCGGCGCGATCACGGTGGCGCGGCCCTTCTTGGGGTCCCCGTCGAGCCGCGCGAGCCCCGCACCTTTGGCGGCGGCATCGCCGCTGCCGGAACAGCCGATCATCACGAACTGGCCCACGACATAGGCGTCGATCAGCCGCTTCTGCTTGAACATGGAATAGGCCGTACAGCCGACCATGGTGCCGAAACCCTGCAACCAGATTCCGGCGCCACCCTTGTCGAACGAAGCGGCGGTCTCGTGATTGTTCTCGAAGCCGCAGTTCGAGAGCAGCGTGCAGCCGTTGAGAGCCGCGAGCCCATGCCGGCCGTTCAGCAGGAAGTAGCAGCCGTGAAAGGCCACGTCGTAGCAGCCATTGACCATGGTGACGCCATACTGGCCATTCTGGCCGAACACCGAACCGAAGATGTGAATCGCCGAAAGAATGCCTGCCTTCGCGCCATGGCCCATAGTCAGGCCGTTCTGCTGGTTGTCTCGCAGGTAGATATTGATCAGCTGGCCTTCGAAGACATTCCCCATCATGCGGCAGCCGTCGCCACCGCAACCCTGGACCGAGATGTCGCGCAGGCAGAAATTGTAGAGATAATGCTCCTGATGCTCGCACTCGATCAGGACACCGTGGCCTTCACGGCCATTGCCCGAGATATCGAGCCCTTCGACAAGTAGGAATCGGACAGTGGATTCGCTGACGATCTCCAGGACATTGCCACCGTTCGTGATCGCCGACTGCAGCCGCGCGCCGTGGGCCAGGATGCCGTGGTTCCGCGTAATGTTGCCTTTCTCTCCCCGCTGGGTCGTGAAGCGAAGCGTGCGCGTGATGCGATAGGTGCCCGGCGGGATGACGAGAAAGGCCGGGCCGTCGGGGGCGAAGGCCGCATTTATCGCAGCCTGCAGGGCAGCCGTGTCGTCTGCCACGCCGTCGCCACGGGTACCGAAGGTCGCAGCCGACAGCATCTGGCGGGGAGGCTGCTGCTGTGGTCGCTGCGCCTGGGGTTGTGCCGAGGCTGCCGCCGGCAGGCCGGCGAGAGCGAGGCCGGCGCCAATGCCCATCAGCCCGCGTCGCTGCATGTCTATCGGGTTCATGTTGCAAACCTCGCAGGAACGACGGATTGCCAGCGCGGTACGGTGTGTCGCTCGCGAACGCTCAGGATGGATGTGCCGGCCGCAATCAGCAGCACCGCCCAGGTCTTCGGGCCGACATAGGCACCCGAAGCCTGTCCCAAGATCAGCCACACCGCCCAGCAATAGAGAATGCTCGGCACGCCCAGCAATCGTAGCCAGACGGAAATGGCCGCAAACATGACCACGCCACCCACCAGGCCGAGATAGATCCAGTGCAGCCAGAAGTAGTTCGTCAGCACGTCGCCGATGCGGCTGATGCGCCAGGCGGACTGGAAGGAAGGCGAGTTCATGTAGACGTTCATCACGTTGTCGGTGATGAAGGGTTCGCCGGTGAGGCCTGCGCCAGCTATCGGGAAGTGGCGGAAGACATCGAACGCGACCAGCATCGGGCCGGTAAAGCGATAAAAGAAGCTGGCATCCTCGCCGCGCGATAACTGGGCCAGGCGCTCCGCAAACAAGGATTGTCCGACGGCTACGGTAATGCCCAGCACCATGACGGAAAGCGCGATCATGCCGATGAGCCGGGTCGTCGAGCGCCGACTATTCGATCCTGAGAGCAGGACGAGATAGGGGATCATCAGCAATAGCATCAGGACCAGGGTCGGCCCTGGCAGCACGACCATTGCGAGGCCAACCAGCCCGAGATAGATCAGAATCTTCCAACGCCATGGGCTGACCACCAGCCAGATCGAACAGTAATGCGTGTAGGCGAAGGTTACGGCCGACGGCTCCGAGGTAAAGAGTTTCGGCCTGATGCGGCCATAGAGAAGCTGGTCGCGGAGATCGGCATCGTAGACGACGCTGGAGTCGTAGATCTTCTCGCGAATCTTGTCGCTGACGGCGCGCAGGCCGGTATGGCTCTCCAGGAGGCAGCCGATAATGATGAAGATGCAGAAGCCCAAAAGGATCTGGGCGATCTGACGACGTTCGGCGCGAAGCAAGGTCAGGAACAGACCATACCCAATGACCAATCCGTAGACGAGCTGCACGAGCCCGGTGAACCGCTTGCTGAGGAAGGCGAGGTTGGTCGCCATCAGGATCCAGACGAGGTACAGAGCGATGACACCAAAAAGGCCGGCGAGATGGCGCGGCTGGATGTCGTCGCGGCGACGCCATAGCAGGATCAGGCCGGCGAAGCCCGACGGGGCGCAGGTGAGCGGGATCTTGGCCGTGATCTGAAGCGAAACGCCGAGGTAGAGCCCCAGCAGGAAGAGCGCGATCAGCGCCAGGTCGATGCCGGTCAGGCGCCGGGTAGGAGATGCCTCGAAATGAATCGTCGCCGCGGTCATGGCTCGGTGATTGCCGACAGGATCTGTCGGCCACGGCTCGACCAGTCGAACTGGTCGCGACAGGCGGCAAAGGCGCGCTCCTGCAGCCGGTTCAGCAGATCGAGGTCGTCGATCGCTTCGAGCACGCCGTGCGCAAGGGCCGCGTGATCGGGGAACAACATGACACTGTCGTTGTGACGGAGCGGAACGCCTGCGAAGGAACCGGTCAGCGCAAACACCGGCACGCGGTTGAAGACGTATTCCAGAACCTTGAGCTTGAAACCGCCGCCGTTGCGCTCTGGCACGATGGCGATACGGGCCTGGTCGAGGAAGGGGCCGATCTCGGGAACCGTACCGGTGAATTCGGTGGCGTTTACCCCCTGGCGAAGCTGGCTCAGGAATGTTTCCTCGGCACTGCCGACGGCCTGAAGCTCGGCCTCTGCTGCGGTGAACATCGGATCTGCAATTTCGACGAATTCGGCCAGGTTCATGCGCTTGGCGATCCAGTCGTAGCTACCGACGATGACGGCGCGACGCGGCAGCTCCTCCGAGAGGCGCCGCTTCTCGATGCGTCGGCCGCAGTAACCTGGTGTCACCACGCCCATCGGCTTGTCGCAGCGCCTGCGGCGATAGAGGGAGAGATCTTCCGGCGTGATGGCGGTTACGAAATCGACGGCATCGACCAGGTCGCGTTCCAACCATGACACTTTGAGTGCGTCGAGGCGCACGGCCTGCCGCTTCAGAAACAGCGGCTGGCTTTCGGCGATCTGCGCCCGCACGCTTTCTTCGTGATTGTGCGAGACATAGATCAGCCGCGGCCTGTGAGGACGGCCGGCGTAATAGTCGAGCACACGTGGCAGCGCCCAGCCGACGGAGATTCCGTCGAAGACGACGCCGTCCCAGTCTCCATAGTGCAACAGCTCGTCGAGCGTGCGCCGCATACCCGAGGTGCGGCAGCGATAGGCGATGTGCGGCAGTGCCGAAGCGAGGCTTCCCCAATGCGAATGAGGCGTGTCGTCAGGCAGCCACCAGACAATGTGATCCTCGCGCCAACCGTTGCCTTTGTGCGACTCGGCGCGACGCAGGCCCAGGACCTCGACTTCGCTCCCCGCCGAGCGCATCGCGTCGATTAGTCCGCCCGAATAGACGAACTGGCCGTTGTGGCGCGGTTCGGGGTCCGCGAGCGTCAGCCAGAGGCAGCGTGGCGGCCGGCCCAAGCGCTCCTCAGAATGCGTTGCGGCCGGTGAAGCCGCCGAACGCAGTACGGAGGATGATTTTGAGGTCGAAGCCGATCGACCAATGCTCGATGTAATAGAGGTCATGCTCGACACGCTTTCGTATTTGCTCGACGGTGTCGGTCTCACCCCGCCAACCATTGACCTGGGCCCAGCCGGTAATGCCCGGTTTCACGCGATGACGTGCGTCGTAGTATTTGACCGCCTCCTGATAGAGGAGGGTGCCGGCCTTCGCGGCCGTCGCGTGCGGACGCGGACCGACGACCGACATGTCGCCGCGCAGCACGTTCAGGAACTGCGGAAGCTCATCGAGACTGGTGCGACGCAAGAAGGCGCCGAAACGGGTGATGCGGGGGTCGTCGCGCCGCGTGAGCTGCTCGGCATTCGCGTCGCTCTGCTCGTGATACATGGTGCGGAACTTCCACACCTCGATCAGCTGATTGTTGAAGCCATAGCGCTTCTGGCGGAAGAACACGGGCCCCGGACTATCGAGCTTGATCAGGACGGTAATTGCCAGCAGGAGCGGCGAGATCAAGGCGACGATGCCGGCTGCGACCAGCCGGTCCTCGATGCTCTTGGCAATCCACCGCCAGTCGCGCAGGGGGCGGTCGATGGCATTGAGGAACGTGTGGCCGCCGATATGGCTCACGGAAACAGTGCCGAGCTGCAGGCCGAAGGCGTCCGGGCAGAGCCGGACATCCACTGGCGTGAGCGCAAGCTTGTTCAGCGTTTCGACGAGCTGATGATCGGCGCCGAGGGGCAATGCGACGATCACCGTGTCGATGCCATAGCGACGTACATCGCTGACCAGATCATCGACGCGGCCGAGGATGTCATGCCCCATGCAGCGGCGCGGCAATGTCTCGGCCTCATCGTCGTACACGCCGACAACGTGCAGATTCGATGTTGCCGGCATACCGTTCAGGTTGCGCAACAGATGCTGGGCGATCGGCCCTGCACCGACGATTGCAATGCGTTCACCCAACCGGCCTTCGTCCGCCCAGCGCTGCATCAACCGGCGTAAGGCAATACGGCCAGTGCCCAGGAGGATCACGCTGCCAGTGAACCAGGCTGCGATCCACGAGCCGTCGGCTGCGCTGATGGGTTCGATGAGCAGAGCGGCCAGGAACAACACGGCGAGCGTACCCAGCCAACCGAACAGCATGCGCCCCAGCGAACTATCGAGATGAGCAAACTGTGCGAAGCGATGTGCACCGGCAAGATGCAGAAAATTGAGACCAAGCAAGGTGCCGAGCAACACGACCAGCGCTTCGAGATGCCAGTCGATGGCCGCGCTGCGCCAATGCATGGCGGCGAATCCAGTTCCGAGAATGCAGGCGCCGTCGAACGTCGCCACGAGACGCGTGACGATCGCTTCGGAAATCGTGCGGCCACCGGCACCGAGCAGCGGCGCCGACGTGTTGGCGGCGTCAGCGACGGCATCGCTGGAAAGAGAGTGCGCCATCGGAATCGCGGCCGATAGCGACTTGTCGCGAGAGTTCATCAGAGGCTCCGTGCGGGGCGGGTCTCGACGATATGGGATGATTCTCTACATCGGCTCGCGCCGGTGTTGTGATCAAGCTGGGACCGCTTCAGCTCTCAGGCTGCAAGCACTGCCGCGGCAAAACGTTGTGGTGTTTGGGAAGCTGCGAAGGCGCGTGCGGCGGAGAGATCGACGAACGATGACGGCCCGAGCTGTGCCATTTGTGTGATCGCTGCGGCGACGGCTACGGGATCGGAAGAATCGACGGAGAGGCCCAGATGGTGTTGGCGCGTCAAGTGTCCGACGAGGCCATACGCCTGCGCCAGCACTGGCTTGCCGGCGCGGGCGGCCCACAGCAGCACGCCACTCGAGCCGACGAAGCGTTGATAGGGGGCCAGCACGACATCGCTGCGACGAACCAGACTCTCGAGCTCAGCCTGATCGAGGCGACGATCCTCCACACTGAGCCGAAGGTGCGGGTGAAGGACGGCGAGGCGTGCGCAACGCTCATCGAGGCGACTGCGCAACGCCGGATCGACGCGGCCAGCCAGTACGACGCCGATCTTTGCGGTAGTGGAAGGAGCGAGACGTTCGAGCGCGTCGAGGACGACCAGAGGCCCCTTGCGTTCAGTCAGGTAGCCGAACAGCAGGAAGGTGATGCGGTCGTCGGACTTCGGGCCGTTGTCGTTCCCCGCGGATGCCCCGCTGGTCTCGGGGTGCGCCGGATCCGGCAGATGCTCGACCTTGCGGCCGTTGGCGTAGTGCTTGCCGGCATGCGCCGGAAAGAACGGATCGAGCGACAGCACCCGCTCGAGTGCGGGATTGCGCAGCATCAATCGATAGAGGAGGTCCTTGCGTACGTCGCGCAAACGTTCGCGTCCATGCGTACGATGTCCGTCGAAGCTGCCGTAATGCACGGAGGGTCGGAACAGGATGCCGGACAAGGTCTTGCCCTGGGCGCCAAGGCCGAACGCCAGTGGCAGTGCAAGCAGGTCGAGCGAAAGAAAGAAGCCGCTGTCGGCACCGCTTTGACGGAGATGTTTTCGCATCGTCCACCAGCGAGCAAGGGCCGCGAGCGTAAGCCGCCGGTCGGTGCACCAACGTAGTTCCTGTGGTGAAAGCGGTCTTAGCTCCACCCTGCCCATCACGTCGGCGGGCAGCGATTGCGCAAGCGAGAGGCACAACCTCTCGGGCGCGGCCACGGAGATTGCGGGGCGGCTGCGGTCGGCGGCTGCAAATTCGATCAGATGCTGCAGCCACTCTTGCGAATGGCCTTCGGCGTCCGGCTCGAAGACCAGAACGCGACGTGGCGCGGCCTCACCGGTGCGCGGTGAGAGCATCGAGCCGACTCATGAAGGCACCCAGGACGCGGGGCTTGGCGTAGTTCAGTTCGACGAACTCGCGGCCGCGGCGGCCGAGTTCACGGCGCAACCAGGCGTCGTCGGCCAGGCGCAACACGGCCTCGGCAAAGCCCAGCGGCTCACCGGGCGGCACACAAAGGAACGCGCCGCTTTCCCGCTGCAGCTCCCAAAGCACACTTCCGGGCAGGGCCGTGGCGACGAAGGGGCGGCCGACGGCCATGATGTTGAAGACCTTGGATGGCACAGCGAATGCCGCTGCCTCCGGATTCTGCGGCACCAGATGAATGTCGCCCGCCGAAAGGGCCGGTCCCAAAGCCTCGTTCGGCTGCAGCTCGGTAAGATGCACGTTTGAAAGTCGCCGGCGGCTGATCTCGGCGGCGAGCTCCCGGCCCTGGCTGCCATTGCCGCGGAGGATGATCTCGATGTCGGGCCGGCTGACAGCGAGCTCGGCCGCCAGATCGACGATCTGGCCCAGCCCCTGCTTGCGGCCGAGATTGCCGCTGTAGAGAACCTTCAGCGAGCTGCGCGAGACGGGTTCCACGACCTTGATCTGGTCGGTATCCACCCAGAGCGGTACGACCTCGATCGGTGCAGTGACGCCAAGACCGAGAAGCTGGTCCTTCATCTCGGCAGAGAGAACCACGACGAGGTCAGTGCGGTTGAGAACGAGCCGTTCGCACGTCCGCATCAGGCGCGCGAGGCCACCGCCTCCGGTCATGCCCAGCTTCTCGGCGAGACCCGATTGGATATCGTGCACCACGGCGACACAGACGCCATTGCGACGCTTGGCGGCGACACCGAGGGCGACGGAGAGGATCGAGGGGCAGAGCGCGAGCACGATGGAGTGGCGATCGACGCGGCCAGTCGCCAGAGCGGCGAGACCCCGCAGCAGGAACTCGGCCTCATTGGCGATGCGCGCACGGGCGCTGCCGCCCTTCGGCGCACCGACTGAGAGCCGCTCGATGGTGCTGCCGCCCACGATCTCGCGCCGGCATTTTCCGTTGCGGTAGGCTGGAAACACCTCCGGCTCGGGGTAGTGCGGCAGGCCGCTTACCACCGTCGTGCGCCGGCCATGCCGAGTCAGCCATTCGGCGATATCGGTGCTGAACGGTGCCGACCCGATGAGTTCGGGCCAGAAATAGCGCGACACGAACAGAACGTCGGAAGCGGATGTCATGAGTTGAATGTCGCGCGGCTCGACCGCGCGGACTCGTAGAAGGGGGCCAGGTAGCCGTACTGCCGATACTGCTTGGCGACGACCCGGGACATCACGACGCCGGCGACGCTGCCTTGCGCATCGATGATCTGCTTCAGCGCTTCGAGCGCATTTTCCTGCCGTGTGTGGCCCCAGCGCACGACGAACACGACCTTCTCGACGAGGCGCGAGAGGGCGAGCACGTCGGCGGTGACCAGGGTAGGCGGCGTATCGAGCAGCACGAACTCGTAATGCGAGGCCAAAGCGTCGAGAAGCTGCCGCATGCGGTCCGAACTCAGCAAATGGGCTTGGCGTGGATTCCACGGGCCGGCCGGCATGATGTCGAGGCCGGAAAGCGCATCGTGATGGATGACCTCGTCGAGGCTTGCCGGCTTGTCGGTCAGCAGGCTGGCAAGGCCGGCGCGATTGCCACAATGGAAGATCTGATGCAGTCGCGGGCTGCGCCAATCGCAGTCGATCAGCAGCACGCGCTTGCCGTTGCTGGCGAGCAGCCGGCCGAGCGACGATACCAGCACGGACTTGCCTTCCGACGGCGTCGCCGAACTGAACATGATGGTGCGCGGCGATTCGGCAGCTTCCGACAGTTCGACGCCGATATGGAGGCGGCGCAGCGCTTCGCTGTAGATCGATGTCGGCTGGCGCAACACCTGCATGGCGGGCGGCGTGCGGCCGCTGATCTGCGGCACCATCGCGATGACGGGCAGGCCCGTCATTGTTTCGACCTGATCGGCGCGGCGGAAGGTGTGGTCGCCGCTCTCCCGCATCAGGGCGATGGCCGCGCCAACCATCAGGCCGCCGGCGATGCCCAGCAGGGCGATCAGGCTCTTGGGTGGATAGCTCGGCGCCTGGGCCGGTGCCGCGGCCGAGACCAGCTTGGCGTTCGCTTCGAGAATATTCTCCGTACCCATCGTCT
>CALROF020000057.1:0-29274 GCA_943369775.1 Reyranella massiliensis 521 | reverse complement strand
CCCGCGACTCTTCGACGGTGGTCCTGAGTTCCAGCATCATCAACGAATCCATGCCGATTTCGGCCAGGGCACGGTGCCGGTCGACTTCCTTCGGCGGCAGGCGCAGGACGCGGGCGATCTCCTCGACGATGATCTCCAGGAGCGCCTCGCTCGCCTGATCGACCGTCATGCCGCGCAGCTTCTCGAGCGTCGCCGCCGAGTCCGTCGTCTGGCGGGTGCCGGCCGCCGGAACCACGGCGCCGAACATCGGCGCGCGCGTCACCGCCAGCTCGCGCTTGGCCATGCCCCAGTCGATCCGGCCGATCGAGAGGAACGCCATGGCTGGCCGGCCCTCGGCATTGAACGCGAGATCGAGCGCGTCGAGGGCGGGGCGCGACGCGATCATGCTCGACGCGAAGCGCTTCTTCAGGCTCGTATTGGCCGAGATGTTGCGCGCCAGATAACCGGTATCTTCAATGCCGCCCCAGGCGACGGCCAAGGCGGGAAGGCCACGCTGCTGGGCCTGGCGTGCCAGCCCTTCGAGGAAGCCGTTGGCCGCGACATAGTTGAACTGGCCGGGATTGCCCAACAGGGTCGTCGCCGACGAGTAGAGGAGGAGGTAGTCGAGCTTCTGCCCCGACGCCTTGAGCTCGGATGCCAGCACCTCGACGTTGAGCGCGCCGCCCATCTTCGGCTGAAGCACTTTGGTGATCGCTTCCTGATCCATGCCGTCGATCAGGCGATCGTCCAGCACCATCGCGGCATGGACGATGCCCTTGAGCGGCCGATGTCCGGCAATGTTCTTGACGCCACGTTGCAGGGTGCCGGCGTCGGTAACGTCGAGCGCGACCGTCCTGACCTCGACGCCACTACGCCGCAGCGCTTCGACGCGGGCCGTGGCGCCGTCGGCCAGTTGACCGGACCGGCTTGCGAGCACGAGGTGGCGCGCACCGCGCGCAGCGAGCCACTCGGCGGTTGCCAGTCCGAAGCCACTGGTGCCGCCGATCACCAGGTGAGCGCCCTCGGCGTTGACCGGGAACGTCCCCGTTACACGGCTGTCCTCGCTTGCCTGTTGGGCAGGCGTGACGACGATCTTGCCGATATGGCCGGCGCGCTGCATCAGCCGGAAGGCATCGCCGAGACGCTCGCCTCCGAATACGCGATGCGGCAGAGGCTGGAATTCGCCGGTCGCGAACAGCTCGATCAGTTCGCTGAACAGCCGTTGCGTCAGGTCGCGATGCTCGATGATGAGCTGGTCGATATCGACGCCGAAGTAGCTGAGGTTGCGGCGGAACGGTCGCAGGCCGAGATGCGTATTGGCGTAGAAGTCGCGCTTGCCCAGTTCGATGAAGCGGCCGAACGGCCTGAGGCAGTCCATCGACCGGATCATCGCCTCGCCGGCCAGCGAGTTCAGGACGATATCGACGCCGCGGCCACCCGTGTGGGTCGAAACCTCGTCCGCGAAGGTGAGCGAGCGGGAATTCAGCACGACGTCGGCACCGAGGTCCCGAAGGAGTGCCCGCTTCTCGTCGCTGCCGGCGGTGGCGATGACCTTGGCGCCGCAGAACCGTGCGACCTGCAAGGCGGCGAGGCCGACGGCGCCGGCGCCGCCATGGACCAGCACCGTCTCGCCTTGCTTGAGCCCGGCGAGGTGAACGAGCGAGTAGTAGGCGGTGAGGAAGGCGACGGGCAAAGTCGCCGCCGCCTCGAAGGTCAGGTTGCCGGGCAGGGGGCTTACCGAGAAGGCCGGCGTTACGACATGGCTCGCGAAACCGCCGGAGACGAAGGCAACGACGCGGTCGCCGACTTCGTATTCCAGGATCTCGGGGCCCACCGCGCTGATCGTGCCGGCGCATTCCATGCCGAGCGCAGGGCCGGCATAGCCGTCCTCCAGCGCTTCTTCCGGCAGGAGGCCGAGGTTCCACATGACGTCGCGGAAATTGAGCCCGGTTGCCGCCACTTCGATTTCGACTTCACCGGGACCCGGAACAGGCCGCGGCGCTGCCGACCAGGCAAGCGCACCTCGATTTGAACTCGAGCGCGGGATCAGCTTCAGCGCAACATCGTCGCCACGCTCCGGCGGCTGGACAGGTGGTGCGGCGCCGCGCGTGAGCCGGAAAACCAGGCGCTCCTGGCCGTGGAAATAGACCTCGCGTTCGTCGGTCGGCGCGGCCATTTCTTCCGCCGCGCGCCGCAGGGTGGCCGATGCCGGCGCGCCAACAAGGCCGAGGCAATGGATTTCGAGCGCGGCGTACTCGTTCTGCGCAACGCGCATCGCCGCCGTGAGGGCGCACCAAAGCGGGCTTTCCAGGGGAGAATGTCCCGGCGCCTTTTCGCCGAAGTCCACCACCATCCAGAGGCGCGTCGGTGCCGCGCCTAGACGCCGACAACGGTCTGCCATACGCGACAGCAAGGCACTCATCTGCGGCACGGTCGCGCCAGCCCTGCTGGCTTCGATGATCCAGGCCACGTCGGTCGTCGCTGTCTCGGGAGCGCCGATGCTGGCGTTCGGGAGGGCCGTCTGCAGTGCCTTGCGGTTGGGCGTGTCGTCACCTTCCCAGGCGAATACCGGCTGATCCGACACGGGGTCGTTTGCGCCGTCGGAGGCGCTGGCGGCACCGTGGACGATGACACCGATGCTCTCGTCGCCGAGGACCGGCTTGCCCGAGACTGTGTTGAAGCCCGCACTCTCCAACTCGTCCGTCCACTCGCGCGCCGTCAGCAGGGCGCCAACTGGGAACGAGGAATTGGCCGAGCGTGCCCACCATTTCGGGCGGATGCCGCGCACGATATCCCAGAAGAGGCTGGGCGCAGGTTCGCCGGCCAGTAGCGGCGCTGAAGGACGCAGAACGCGCTGCAAGCGGTCGAGGCCGTCGCCCGAGGCGGCGATCTCACTCAGCGCATCGACAGCGGCGGCCAGGTCGAAAGTGCTCGCTGGCCAGGAGTCGAGATCGGCCCAGGGAACGCAACGAACGTACTGGGCGTCGTCGTCCATCGCCGCGCGCGCCTGATCGAGACGATCAGGATCGAGATCGGTGATGACGATGTCGAGGCCGGGAACGCCGCGCAGCAGTTCGGCCGCGAGCACCGCATGCTCGGCGCCAATCAGCAGCAACCGCAACAGCCGACCTTCCGGCCTGGCCGCGATGGCCTGGAACAGTTCGTCGAATACCGCCCGGCGCAGCAGGGTGATCTGCCGGGACGCGGTGTCGAGCTGACGCCAGTGCGAAGACTGGAGTTCGCTCTGCACGGAGGCGTCGCCGACCACGACCCGTTCCATGATCTCGCCGAGGCGCGACAGGCTCGCCGCTTCGGTGGCCATCGTGGGATGGCGGGCAAGCAGCGAGCGCACCAGCGAATCGACGGCCGGCAGGTCACAGGTCTCGGCCAGTGCCGGAGCGCCCTGCTGCTCGAGCACCAGGTTCTTGGTTTCGAGATGCCAGAGGAGCGCAGAGCAAAGATGGGCCGCCCAGTCGGCATCGCCCTCCGGTCCTGCCGGCAGTTCGCGCAGATCCTGCGCTGCAGGTCCATTGCGGAAAGCGTTCCAGGCCGAGCGCAGGCAGCCGGCGTCGAGCAGCAGCAGCGCCTCGCTGAGGGCCGCCGGGTCGGTCATGCTGTCGAGCAACGGAACGTCGCCATTACGGAAATGCGCGATCGATGGCTTGCCGGCGCGTTCCAATGACCAAGCGGTCGTCTGGTAGGTGAAGGAACGGGGATCCGGGCCCAGCCCGACAGGAGCCTCGATCAGCCGCACCGACTCGGCGACGGCGACGACCTTGCCGGTTTCGTCCAGCAGGTTGATGTCGACCAGCATCGACGTCAGCGATTGACGCAGCGTACGGGCGATCGCGCGCGTTGCCGTGGCGCCCGAATCGAATACGCGCACCCGACCGAAGCGGACCGGCAGCATGCGCTTCATCGGCATGTCGGCGACGCCGGCTTCCTCCGATGCGAACAATGCGTGAAACGCCGAGTCGAGTGCCGTGAGGTCGATGACGCGCCCACCAAGCGCCGTCGTATCCTCGGGTTCGAGGGCCGCTACGGCGAGCTTGGGTTCGGGGAAGGAGACATGGCGAATGCGCTGGAAGGTTGGGCCATAATCGAAGCCCAGTCCGCGCGACACGTCGTAAACCTTGGCCTTCGGCACGATTACTGTGCCCATCATGTCGGCCTTGGCGGGCACCTTCCCATCGCTAGCTGGCGAGCGGCCGATGATGCCGCGCGCATTCATGGCCCAGTCGGGGGCAGCATTGCGCGGACGCGACAGGAACTCGGCCATGCCCGTTTCGCGATCGAACCGGACGGAGGTTTCGAACGACGCTGTGCCGTCGAACACCAGCGGTCGCACGATGTCGAAGTCGCGCAGTTCGATGGCGCCTTCGGGATAGAGCTCCCGCGCCACCGCCAGCATCACCTCGACATAGCCCGCAGCCGGGAAGACCGAGAGGCCGCCGACCTTATGGTCGGCCATCCAGGGGAACAGGGCCGGGTCGATGGTTGAGAACCATGCCGATCCATCCTGGCGCAGCCGCGCACCCAGCAACGCATGCGACGGGCCGGCGAAGGTGTTGGCTGCTTCGGAGGTTGCCCGCACCTTGAACTGCGAATGTCGCCAGGGATAGGCCGGCAGGGGCAGCGCAGCGACCGGCGGCGGCCCGAAGAAACGCTGCGCATCGACCTGTCCGCCCATCAGCACCAGGCGGGAGACGGCCCGCTCGACGGGATCGCTGTCGTCCTGCTCCAGGGATTCGGTCAGTGACTCCACAACGGCGCCGCGGACATTGGCCTCGCGCATTGTGTCGCGCAGATAGCTCGCCAGGATCGGCTTGGGCCCGATCTCGACGAACAGGCGCAGTCCTTCCTTCAGCAGGCAATTCAGGCCGGCTTCGAAATGCACCGGCTCGCGGACATTCAGCCACCAATGTTCCGGACCGAGCATGTCGCGGTCTGCAAAGCCGCCGGTCACCGTCGAAACGAAGCGGCGGCGGACGTTGAGTGGCTTCAGGCCCTTGAGCTCTCGCAGGAGCGGTGCCCGCACCGGATCGACCAGCGCGCTATGGAATGGATAGTCGAGGTCGAGTCGCCGTGCGCCGATGCGCAGGTCGGACGCGGCCGTCAGCATCACGTCGATCTGCTTGACCGGACCCGAGACGGTGACGCTGCGCCAGCTGTTGATCGCCGCGATATCCACGCCTGGCACATTTGCCGACGCCAGGAAGCGGCGCGCATCGCGCTCGCCCAACATGAGTGCCGCCATGGCACCGGAGTGCCGTACCGACTCCTGATGACGACTGCGGGCGATCACGACGTCGATGGCCTGATCGAGGCTCAGCGCGCCCGCACACCAGGCGGCAGCGATTTCGCCGACGCTATGTCCCATGGTCGCGACGGGCGTGACGCCCAGCGCCTCGAAGCTGCGCACGGTGGCGATCTGCAGAGCCAGCAACAGTGGCTGCGCGTAGGTTGCCTGACGCAGCTTTTGCGCGAGATCGTCGGCAAACAGCAGATCCACCAGCGACTCCTTCTGGCGCCGGGAAATGTGGCCATCGACTTCCTTCAGGGCCTCACGGAAACGCGGATTGGCATGCCACGCGGTCCGGCCCATGCCGACCCACTGCGAGCCGTTGCCGGAGAAGATGTAGGCGACGGGGAGGTTCGTTCCGAGTGCCTGGCCACTCAGCACCGCAGGTGAGGGCTCGCCCTGGGCGAACTGTTCGAGATGGTGTTTCGTTTCCTCGGCGGTCTTGCCGCGCACGATCAACCGATGCGGCAGGTGATCGCGCAAGTGTGCGGCAGCCCCGATGAAGTCGCCGCTGAGGCGCTTGTCGGATGGCCACTGTTCGACGAATGAACGCGCCAGTTCGGGCAGCGCCTCGGCCGAATGCGCCGACAGCAGCAGCGGTGGTGGACCGGCCTCGGACTTCGGGTGAGCGACGCTCACCGACGTATCCTCGCCGCGCAGAATGACGTGTGCGTTGGTGCCGCCGAAGCCGAACGAATTCACGCCGGCAAGCGACGGCCCGCGGCGTTCCGGCAGGGACCAGTTCTGGCCGACCACCTTGAGGTTGAGCTCGTCCAGCGGGATGTTCTCGTTCGGCGAGACTTGATGCAGCGTGCCCGGCAGGACGCCGCGATTCAGCGCCAGGATCGACTTCAGCACGCCCGCCAGACCGGATGCCGGTTCGAGATGGCCGATGTTCGATTTCACCGAACCGATCGGCAGAGGCTGCGAGCGTCGTTGCGCCAGGCCCTTGCCCAACGCATCGGCCTCCAGCGGATCGCCGGCCTGCGTGCCGGTGCCGTGCGCCTCTACGAAGGCGAGGTCGCTGGGATCGACGCCGAACTCGCCGTAGACCTGCTCCAGCAGGCGACGCTGCGATTCGGCCGAGGGTAGGGAGAGGCCAGTCGTACGGCCGTCCTGGCCGATAGCCGAGCCGACGATCGTCGCATGGATTCGGTTGCGTGCCTTGCGGGCGGTGGCCACGGACTGCAGCACAAGTACGACGGCGCCCTCGGCCCGGACATAGCCGTCGGCAGCCGCATCGAACGGCCTGCAGCGGCCTGTCGGCGACAGCATCGAGGCGCGAGAGAAGCCGACGAATGAGAAGGGTGACAACAGCAGGTTGACGCCGCCGACGATGGCTGTCTCGACCGTACCGTTGCGGATCGCGTCCGCCGCCAGCGAGAGCGCCACCAGCGATGACGAGCAGGCAGTGTCGACCGTGAAGCTGGGGCCGTGCAGGTCGAGGCTGTAGGAAAGCCGATTGGAGACGATGCTGAGCGTATTGCCCGTCATCATGTGCACATCGGCCGCAGACGGATCGGCGAAGAAGCGCGCGCCATAGTCGACCGACGAGGCGCCCACATAGACACCGGTATGGGTGCCGGCGATCTTCGACGGGCGGATGCCAGCATGCGCCAGCGCATCGTGTGTGACTTCGAGCAGGTGGCGCTGCTGGGGATCGACCTGTTCAGCCTCACGTGGGCTCATGCCAAATGCAGAGGCATCGAAGCCCCAGACATCGTCGATGAGGCCGGCGGCGAAGGTGTAGGAACGGCCCGGCTGGTCGGTCGACGGGTGGTAGTAGGAGGCTGTGGGGAAGCGGTCGGGAGTAATCCAGCTTATCGCAGAGCGGTTGTCCCGCAGCAGACGCCAGAAACCTTCGGCATTCTTCGCACCGGGCAGGCGGCCGGCATAGCCAACGATCGCGACTTCGTCATGCACCGTCATTGACGTTCAATGCCCCCCAACCGAACGCCAGCCGTCCTCTCTCCACCATGAGTCGGCATTCGCGAACGACTTGATGATCAATCTTTATCTTCAACCAATTCAGTTCAGCCGCGGGCTGACATTCACCATACTGGCGGTGGCAATTTCCTGCAACTGCTGCACTGCACAATGAGCGTCACAGAAACGAAGAAATCCACAAGTGCACTTGATGTGCAACGTATCGTCCTCTGCCACCTGGAGAGTTTGACCTGCGTGCCGGCGCTCAATCGAATCTTCGATTCCTTTGGCGACCGCATCGGCCTCGTTCTGGTTTCGCGCCGCTTCGATACGGCCCATGGCGGGTTCTTCGACCAGCTGGCTGCCAGTGTCCGCAAGTCAGGCGTCCGCATGACATTCTGGCTGGGCTTCGACTTGATCTCGGCTCAGGTCGTGGCAGTCGTCGCCCGACTGCTGCGCTTCATCGGCCGGCCCGCTCTCGAAACCCTACCCGCATTGGCTCGACGCCATGGAGCGACGCTGGTGGAGACGGGCGACATTAATGGGGCGGAGACCCTGGATCGACTGCGCGACTATGCGCCGGATGTGCTGGTCGTCGTGAACTTCGATCAGATCCTGCAGCCATCGGCCATCGCGATCCCGCGCCTTGGGGCCATCAACATTCACCCCTCGCTGCTGCCCGACTTGCGAGGCCCTTGTCCGGTCTTCTGGGCCTTGGCCGAGGGGCGCACCGCGAGTGGCGCCACCGTCCATCGCATCGAGGATGCCCGGATCGACGCCGGCTCGATCCTGCGTCAGGCCGAGAGGCCGATCGACGCCCGTCGTCGGTCCGTGGCCGAGATCAACACCGATCTCTTTCTGGCAGGGGCAGGGGCGCTGGGGGAGGCGCTGGAGGATGTTTCGTCCGGGCGTACGGTCAGGGCGCCGGCGGTGGGCCGATACCGAGGCTTTCCCAGCGGTGACGAGGTCGCCGAGGCGCGGCGTGCCGGTGTGCGGCTGTGCAGTCTTTGGTATGCGATTCGATTGATCGCTGGCGCCGTGTTGCCGACCTATCGCCGCAGCGGCAGCGGCCGGTTCCGCCAGTAGGTCCGCCGGCGCGGCAGTAGAGCGGCCAACCAGAGCGCCGGCGCCAGCAATTCACGCGCCGCCCAGGCGAGGGGGAAAGCACGCCCGGCAGGCCAGCCGGCCAGTCGCAGGAAGATCCATTCCGCGCCTAGAAACAGGATTGCCGTGGCGATGGCGCCGCTGGCGAAGCCGAGTCCCAGCGATCCGGCTGCAATTCCGCCAGCCAGCACCGCCACCGGTGCGGAGGTGATCAGCTCCAGGCCGAACAACAGGGGCGCGAATTGCCGCCGGCAAGTCGCCCAGCGCAGATGACGGTGCCAGACCTCGCCAAAGTCGCGTCGACCGATCGGCTGGCGCACCGGCTCCGCCGCGAGGGCGACCCGCTGGCCCGCCTGCACGAGCTGGCGCTGGACCACGGCATCCTCGCACATTGTGTCGCCCGATGGCGCGAAGCCGCCACTGGCCAGCAGGTCCCGCCGCGATACCATCATCGACTTGCCGGTGCTGAAGGAAAGGCCCACGGCGTCGCCGGCACATTGCAGGCGGGCGAATTGCCCGTTCATAAAGGCCGCGTCGACCTCGCCCCAGAACGACTCTGCCGCCTCACCCAAGGCGCAGGCCGAGACCAGCCCATGGCCCGCGGCGCGGGCGGCCAAATGCTGTGCAATCCGTTGCGGCGAAGCGACGACATTGTCGTCGCTGAGCAGCAGCAGATCGTGAGCGGCCAGCGGCACGGCCGCCGCCAGAAGGGCGGACTTCGGGTTGCCGAGCATCGCCGGTACGACGACACGGCTTTGTAACGTCGGATGGCGCTGCACCGCCGCTTCGATGGCGGCCGCCGCTGCGGGATCGGTTTCGGCACAGCAAAGAATGATTTCGAGCGCCGCATGATCGAGTGCGGCCAGCGACGCTGCGCATTGGGGCAGGGCAGGCGCGGGCGAACTTACCGGCACGATGACGGAGACTGGCGTGCCAGACGAGGATGGGACCATTCCGTTCCGCCGAGAACGCTTCAGCGGCTGCAGCAAGGCGGCTCCCAAGGTGCCGAACAGCCAGCCCACGGCGAGCATCCACAGGGCGGCACACGCCAGTGTCGCGATCGGAAGGGTGTCTGGCAAAGTCCCGGCGTCCATCGAACCGTGAGAGGCTGGCGCCGTTTGAATGAGCGCCCAAGCAGACATTTGGCCGAAGAAGGCCTCTGCGACAACTTCGCTGGATGCTGGATCGACTCCTCTGGTGCTTCGACAACCTCTGGCAATAATTCCCTGCTAACAGGGAATTATCAGGGAATATTGAGTGCTCCGTGTGGGCGTTCGGCGGCGAATTGCGCTCCAAACAGCCTATTTGAGGGCTGTCGGATCACGTGGTTGGCGATTGAGGCAGGGAATTCTGATTAGCCGGATCAGGGATTCTCGATTGAGAGAACAGGGGCACCCTCCCCCACATCAGGGAGATCCCTGATCCTCCTGGCAATTCGACGCATGCCCGTATCCGTATGGTCTTGCCGCTCTCGAACTAGAGCATGGTCGCAAAAGTGAACCACCCCAGCGGCGCGATCTAGCGGCCGCCTATCAGCCCCCTAGTGTGTCGTTCATCGACCCGGCGCCCTGCAGGTGCTGGAAACGGCCTCTCGTCAACCGAGAGCCTGTCTGAAAAGTCTGAACGAGGTGTCGTTATGGCCAAGGCGAGAAAAGGTAAAGCGCGAAGGCTCTACAGCCAAACCGCCAGCGAGGCAGCTTTCAAACCGGCCTCATTCAAGGGGGCAGCAAGTCCATTCATGCCGATGATTGAGATGCGTGCAGTCCGGGATCTCAAGCCAAACGAACACAACGCGCGCGTTCACAGCGCCCGGCAGGTCGAGCAGATCGCCGAGAGTATACGCACATTCGGCTGGGTTGGGCCGATCGTCGTTGATAGAGAAGGGACGGTCTTGTCTGGCCATGGCCGTCTTCAAGCTGCTGTGCGTCTCGGTATGCCACGCGTGCCGACCATTCCAGTTAAACATCTGACGCCAGCGCAGCAGCGTGCCTTCATGTTGGCTGATAACCGATTGGCCGAGTTGGCTGAATGGAATGAGGATGTACTGGCCGCCGAGCTCAAGGGACTCCTCGAGTTCGATATAGACGTCGAGGTGACAGGGTTCGATGCGTCCGACCTTGAGCAGGTGATGGCACCTGCAATTCTCCCGCATAAGAAGAAAGAGAAATCGGAGCTTGTCCCGGAACCGAAGCGGCATCTGCCGGCCGTTAGCGCCATCGGCGATGTCTGGAAGCTCGGGAAGCACCGCCTCCTTTGCGGCAGTGCGCTGGAGGATGCCTCCTACGAGAAGCTCATGGGAGGGCAGCTTGTGCAGCTTGTGTTTACGACTCTGCCTTATGGGGACGCCAACTATGCCGAGTTTGGCAGCTCGGGCATCCTCGAAGGCGGAACTGACAAGAATATTGGTCGCAACATTTCGCAGTCTCTGGCACGGGTCATGAGCCTTGCAGCTCGTTACAGCGTTGACGGGGCAATCCACGAATTCTGCACGGATTGGCGGGGGACGAAGCAGGTCTTGGCCGCAGCCGAAGGAATCTACAGCGCACAGGAAGATCTCTGCGTCTGGACGAGGACTGGGGCTAGCGTCGATGGCCCCGAGCAGTCTGCGCACGAGCTGATATTCGTGTTCAAGGTCGGTACGGCGCCGCTCATTGGTGAGATGCCGAAGAACCAGAAGGGCAGACCACGCACCAACGTCTGGAACTATCCAGTCGCAAAGACGGAGAAGTCAGGGCGCACCACGAAGGCCCGGGTGCATCCAATGGCCAAGCCCTTGGCTATGGTCGTGGATGCGCTGACGGTTCGTTCGGTGGCCGGCGGTGTGATTCTAGATCCATTCCTCGGGATTGGTACGACTTTGCTTGCGGCCGAGAAGACGGGACGCATTGGGCGCGGCATTGAGGCGGACCCGCACAACATCGATGTGGTGATTGAGCGCTGGCAGGAACTCACGGGCTTGAGGGCAGTCCATGTCGAGAGCGGCCAGACCTTCGCTGAGAAGGCCCGCGTGCTGCGACGACAGGCTGATGCGGCATAAGTGAGGCCAGAGTGAGCGACATGAACACGGAACAATCGGAGCTGCAGCCCGAGGCCATTGGCTACGGCAAACCACCAAAGGCTACTCGGTTTCAGAAGGGAAAATCTGGCAATCCCTCGGGCCGCCCGAAGGGACGTGGGCGCCCAAGTTTAAGGGAGGCTCTCGAGCGACACCTTGATCGCGAGGTAACAGCTCGAGTCGGCGACAAGACGGTCAGGATGACCCTATTCGAGGCCATGGTCGTACGGGTCTGCTCGAAAGGCGACCTGAAAACCTTGCAGTTCGTTCAGAGCACTCTATCAGCCCCAATGTCACTGGAAGAGATGATGGCCGGTCGGCGGCCCGCCGAGTTCACCGAAGAAGAAGCGGCGAAATTCAGAGAGACGCTCCTGGAGGGTGTGGAGTACAGACCTCTGGGTCTAGGAAGCAGCTCCCCCGACGATGGTCTGGTCGACGGAGGCCAGCAGAACCGGTAGCCGGCCTGGCCCCAGGCCAACCGGGGCTGAACTGGATTGTCTGCGACAACTTTGCTGGATTCACAGCCCGCAGCCTATGAACTTCGCGGATATTCGCCTAACGTCCGGCCCGTGATGGCATTGGACAGAAACGTATCGGGCCTCGGGGCATCGGCGGTAGCATCGGGGCACGCAGCCTATGCGCGTGTCTTTCGCAAGAGCGTGGGCCTGGTCGTGTCGGCGTCCTTGGTGGTGTCGTCATTGGCGTCCTGTGCGGGTTTGCCCGGCGCGGGTCCCACTGCAGGCGAGGTGACCGCGGCCTCCAAGCCCACTTCGACCGGTGAGACCCGCTTTGCCCTGATCGACGTCGATCCCAATGTCGTCGCCAAAATGGAGAGCTGGTCGGCTGTGTCCCTGCAAGGAACCTTCGGCAAGCAGGGTGCCACGGCCACCCAGGCGATCGGCCAGGGCGACTATGTCCAGGTAACGATCTGGGAGGCGGCATCGGGCGGGCTGTTCTCGGCGCCGACCAACGCACAAATGACCGGAAGTGGCTCGCGCACCGCTACCATACCGGAGCAGGTGGTGGGACCAGACGGCGCGATCACCGTGCCTTATGCCGGCCGCGTCCAGGTCAGAGATCGCACGCCGCAGCAGGTCGAGCAGGCTGTCGTCACTGCCCTGACCGGCAAGGCGATCGAGCCTCAGGCGCTTGTTACCGTGACCAAGAATGTCGCCAACACTGTCACGGTCGTGGGCGAAGTGACGGGCGGCGCGCGCGTGCCGCTCACGACGCGCGGCGATCGGATCCTCGACGTGGTGGCCAGCGCGGGCGGCACCAAGGCCGCTGCGCACGAGACCTTCGTGACCTTGGTGCGCGGTCGCCAGTCGGTGCGCATCCCCATGCAGGCGCTCCTCACCAACCCATCTGAGAATGTTTTCGTAAAACCTGGCGATGTCATCAGCGTCGCCAAGGAGCCGCAGACTTTCACGTCCGCCGGCGCGACCGGCCAGAACTCTGTGGTACCCTTTGACTCGATCGGAATCACCCTCGATCAGGCGATCGCGCGGGCTGGCGGCCTCAGCGACACGCGCGCCGATCCGGGTGGCGTCTTCGTGATCCGCTACGAACGACCAGAGGAGTACGATCAGCTTGGCTTCCGCCGTCCCGATCCGGGCGCGCTGCCACAGGTGCCGGTGATCTATCGTGTCAACATGCGCGACCCCAACGGCTTCTTCATGGCGCGGCGCTTCCCAATCCGCAACAAGGACATCCTCTTCGTCTCGACCGCGCCGGCGGCGGAAATGCAGAAGGTGATCAACGTGCTGATCGGCTTCGTTGGCGCAGCCGCGACGGTGGTCGCGGTGTCGGCGGCGACGAGATAACGGATGGTAGGCGCCGGCTTGGAGCGCGATGGCCTCGACGGCTCGGCTGGGGGCTCGTTCAAGTCGCTGGCAATTCCCGGCTCAGATCCGCGGCTGCAGTCGGAATACGGTACGCGCGACAAGGACCTGCTGCGAATCTCGGGGGTGCCTGATGAGGGCAGGCGGATCCTCTATGGTCCACATATCTCGCTGCCGCCGGGGCTGTTCCGCTTCGAACTTTCCTTCGATCTCGAAGCTCGCGGCACAGGTCTAGTGACTGTCGATCTCACGAGGGCGGGCGGCCATCGCGACTTCTACCTGCGCCGCTGCTTCGAGTGGGAATTGCAGCGCGGCCTTATCCGGATTTCCCACGCGCTACCGCAACCGACCGAGGGGTTCGAGCTGCGCCTCTATGCAGGGGCAGGCTTCGTGATGGTGGTGAAGCAACTGGCGGTGTTTTGCCTCGACGAGGTGAAATAGGCGGCAGTTCTCGGGGCTTGCGGTGGCGATTATGCTTTCCTCGCGCGGAGCTTGAACGGCTTTGCAGCGGTGCGCGCAGTCGTGTGTTACGGGATGCGGCGGAGCTCGGTGGGGGCGACGGTCGGACCGATGGAGAATTGCTGAGAGATGGCCAGCGCCACCTGCGCCTCGATGCGGCCGCCTAGCTGGATTGCGCCATAGCCACCCATGCTCTGACCCTAGGCGACGGCATACGGATGGGACGCCGTCAGCTCACGAACCCGACGACAGGCTCTTGTTGATCTCCGGATACTGGTACCAGTCGTTGCTTAGCGAGACGATGTGGATCGCGTCGATGTCGTTTGCGCTAAGGGGACTTCACCCAAAGGGGGGCGATCGAGCGTGCTGTTGTCGGTAGACGACTAGAAGGTTACAACGCAGAACAGGCCGCCATACCGCGCTGGTCCTTTACTAACAGCTCCGGGCTTCTGAATATTTCAGTGGATGCAAGAGAGGGGACAGTCGGTACGCACAAGGACGCCGGCGCTCGATGGATGCTGGCTCGATGATTCCCTACGGGACGGCGGAGCCCGCGTCGACTGTGGCCGAAAACCGGCGATGCACAAAAGGCTCTCTCGCATACCCTCCGAGCAGATAGTAGACTTGATGCCATCAAAGAGCCCGTGAGCCAATGGTGAATGACGAGGAAGCGCATCTGATCGCGCGTACCGTGCGCATGCCATCCGTCACCGGTTACACTGCATGAGGGTTTTCCTCTTGAGGAGTGGGCCAGTAGGAGCGTGGGCGCACGCCTTTCTCGATAGGGTGTCAGCGGCTTCGGCTGCGAAACCGGAAATCATTGTCGTGGACGGACTGGCACCGCATGATGTCCTCGGGGCGCTGGACGTTGCGCCGACTGACATTCTTGTGTTGGCGCAGCAGGCTCCCTTTGCTAACGACGGGGCGCCAGTCGATGTTTCCATCGATACTGTGCGCCACGAGGCGCAGAAGGCCATCCTGGCCATCGAGTTGGCGCGCCGCATTCCGCAGATGCTGCTCTTGCGTCCAGCAGAAGTGGCGGAGTGGCCGCAGCTGATTTCCAGGCTACTGGCAGTGAACCCTTCCGAGGTTCTGCCACTCACCGAGCTTGTGCCGGCGGAGGTGGTTGCCAGAGACGGAATTGCGACGCTCTCAGCACCGCCGTTAACATCACTACTGCGCAACTACCTCGCGCCGCTCCTTGCCTCGGCCGAGCATCCGACCTCGATCATGGTGGCATGGACGCGCGAGTGTTTCCTCTATGGTGATGCGCCGGGCGAAGGCTTGCCTGCAACGGTCGAGGTTGCTGGAAGGGGGCGCATCCTGGCTTACGGGCCCTACATGCCGCTACCCAGCGGCCACTGGCGGGCGACAGCCTGTCTCGGCTTCAGCGCAGACATCGGCAGCATGCCGTTTATTCTGGAAGCGGACACCGATGCCGGTATCGCTCGCGGCTTCTTCGAGGTCAAGCAAGGTGGCATCTTTACCCTTGAACTGGCGTTCGACGTTACCAATCCCTTTCACCCTGTAGAGTTCCGCCTGGTCAGCCAAGACTCTGCTCTAGAAGGGCTCGCGTCGTTGATCGAGATCAGGCTGGAGCAATAGTTGGAGACCGGGGCGTGCGCCCCACGCCTCTCGTCTTAAAGAGTTCCGTAGATGCGTTCGGCCAACGAGAGGTCGCTCAGTACACGTCCGCGACCACCCTTCAGGATCAGCGCGCTCTGGCAATATTCCTTGATCACACCGGCATCATGTACAGCCATGATCATGCCACAGGAACTACGCTTGCCGAACAGCTCGTCATGGCACTTCAGCTGGAAGCGCCGGTCACCGACCAGGATGACCTCGTCGATCAGGTAACATTCGAAGTTCATCGACAGCGACAGCGCGAAGGCGAGCCGCATCCGCATACCGTCGGAATAGAACCGCACTGGCATGTACATGTGGCGGCCCAGCTCCGAGAAATCGGCGACATAGTCGAACGTCTCGCGGAACGGCAGGCCGTAGAGGCGACTCAGAAAGCGCACATTGTCGTAGCCGGTGAGCTGACCTTCGAAGCCGCCGCCCAGCGCCAGTGGCCAGGACAGGGAGAGGCCGCGCTGGACCTCGCCAGACGTTGGTTGCAGCACGCCGGCAAGTATGCGAATCAGGGTCGACTTGCCCGAACCGTTGCCGCCCAAGATGCCGATCCGCTCACCGACGCCGACCCGGAACGATACGCTGTTCAGGGCGCGCACCGTCCCGTGGTCGCCCTCGAAGACTTTCACGATGTTGATGGCTTTGACGCACCGTTCCTGGGTCGCTACTTCCGCCGAACTGGCGCGTATGAGTCCACCATCAAGCGTCATCGCCTCAAGGCTCCGCATGCTTCAGAGCGTCTTCAGTTAGGATGCGCCAAATTCGCCAAGCCATGTAGCCAGCAGCCATGATAACGAGACACCAGACGACCCGCCAGGGATAGGCGGGATAGTCGGGCCGAGCTGGAGCGGCGACCTTCTCCAGGTACACCTGCTGGCGCTGTGCCTCAACTTTTGCCGTCTCCAACGCTGTCATCGCCGTGATCAGCGCCTTGGCTGCGAATTCACGCTCCAGCATCAATCGCTCATACTCGGCGATCCGTGGCGCAATCGCTTGCGCGTCGCCGGCCAGACGGTGCCGTTCAGTGGCGATCTGCGCCTCGATCGCGCTTCTGCGGCTGCGCAATGGCGTGATCTGGGGGCTGTTGCGCGAGCTCTTCTCTAGCTCCCCGATTTGTATGCTCAGGGTCGCCGCTTCCATCGAAAGTCGAGCAATAGTCTCCAGAACCGCAAGCGTCACCTGACTGGGGTCGACCAACCGCTCGCGCTCGCGGAAAGCCGTCAGAGCCGCTTGCGCCGCGAGCGCCCGCGTCTTCATCCGCTCCACTTCGACATCGGCCACCTTGATCGCATCCTGACGCGCCCGCTCGTTGAGGCGATTTACTAGGCTCTCGGCGGATTCCAGCAGCGCTGCCGCCAGTCTTTGCGCGGCCTCCGGCGTGAAGGCCTGCATCCTCAGGATGCTGACACCGGTGGTGTTGTCGAAGTCAGCCGACATCATCCGCTGATAGTGCGAGTAGAGGCCCTCTTCCGTCTTGGACGTGAAGAAGTTAGGAAATTTCCAGAGGAAGTCGCGACCGCCGGCAGCATAGGTGGCTTTCAGGTCTGCGTTCTTCTCCAAGACCTCCATGGCGTCACGCGAGTCGAGGAATTCGCGCACGATGAAGCCGTCGTCACTGGCCCGGGCGATGCCGGCCGCTTGGAGGATGTTCGGCAGCTGGGCGGAGATGGTGCGACCCGGCGAGCGGAGGATGAAGCGAGCTTCCGATTCGTAGCGGTCCGCGGCAAAGAACGCGAAGTAAGCTACTGCCAGGCAAGTCGGCAAGGCGACCAGCAGCAGGAAAGAGAAAATGCCCCTGAGCTTCAAACGGCGCCTGGGTTGCACTGCCGCGGCCGATGTATCGACCGTCACTACAGCCGGTGCCAGCTGCACTTCCGAGACTGGCGTCAGCCGTAGCAGGCGGGCATAGGTGGCTAATTCCGTGGTGTCGGGCATAGGGGGACCTGTTCGAGCAATGATATTACGCAGGATACCCAGAAGTCGATGGCTGAGTTGGAAACAGGCACGAGCACCCTGCCGCAGGACGGCCCGTATCGCGGCTGATAGTGCATGACTATAGTGTCCCGAGATGTTGTCTAGATTTCAGTCCCTACTCGGAGCCGGCCACATCTTCGAGGCTGCAGCTCGCAGTGTCGAAATAGCCCGACGCTGGCTTCCACCTCTCCGGCTACCCCTCTGGTTGCGCCGGCGGTCGTGGCTGATTCTGCTCCTACCGACCCTACTTTCGGCAATCTACTTCTTTTTCTTAGCTTCGGACCAGTATGAATCGGAAGCCAAGTTCGTAGTCCGCTCAGCCCAACGCCCGGACAGCTTGGGAGGTCTGTCGTTCCTGGTTCAGCTCGGCTTGCAGCGCTCGCAGGACGATTCCTTCATTGTGCAGGATTTCATGACTTCACGTGACGCGGTGCGCGAGTTGCAGCAGCGCTTGCCTCTACGTACGATGTTCAAGACGGACGCCTTCGATATCTTCGCCGGTTACCCGTCGCCACTCTACGGGGCGCGCGACGAAAGATTCTACAAGTATTTCCAGACCATGGTGTCAGTGGTCCATACTGACAAGACGGGGATCTCGACGCTCAAGGTGCGAGCCTTCTCGGCGGAAAACGCCAGGCTGATCGCAGACTCGCTCCTGCAGCTGGGTGAGGGATTGGTCAATCGTCTCAATGAGCGGCTTTTGCGCGATGCTGTAGGACGAGCCGAAGCCGAAGTGACCGAAGCGCAAAGCCGGGTTGTCGCCGCTCAGGCCGCTTTGACGGTGTTCAGAAATAAAGAGCTTCTCATTGATCCGGTGCGCAATGCTGTGGCGCTTGCGGAACTCATTGCCAAGTTGTCGACGGAGCTCGCTACGACACGTGCTCAGATCGCAGAAGCGAAGATGAATTCGTCGACCGGACCACAGCTTCCGGTGCTCGAGCGCAGAGGCATCGCCTTAGACGAACAGATCACCTCAGAGCGGACGCGGGTGGCGCGCGGCTCGGACGGTCTGGCCGAGCGGATTGCTACCTACGAGCGCCTCGTGCTCGAGCGCGAGTTCGCCAGCAAGATGTTGGGCACCAGCGAAGCGGATCTGGTGCGGGCAAAAGCCGAAGCTGCAAAGCAGCTCCTCTATCTTGAAAGGGTCGTTGAACCTCACCTTGCTGATTATTCAGCTCAGCCGAAACGGTGGCGTAGTGTATTGACGGTGTTTGTCGCCAATCTTCTGTTGGTGCTCATTGTGTGGTTAGTTTCTACTGGGATCCGCGAACATGCATCTCACAGATAGTGAGCTGCTACGCAGATTGCATAAGTAGAACTGCACGATGTAGGTGTAATAGCGTGATGCGGTACGGCCGCGATATCATCGGATCGTGTGTCGCCGCCCAGTCAGTCAGACCTCAACTCGTTTGGCTCACGCGCAAGCTGCCTGATTACTACTTCGGATACGCGACGATGATGTAACAGAAGGCGTAGTGTGGGCCGATGCGACGGCCCATGTCCCGAAGCCACTCGACGAACTCCTCGTCATTGCCCTGCAGGGACGCCACGGAGTCGAGGAAGACGCCTTCGACATAGTGATAGGGCATCAGCATTACCCCTTCGCCGCTGACAACCTTGAAGCCAGCAGAGGCAAGCATGTTAACCATCTCATGATAAGTATACTCGCGGATGTGGTCGCCAGAACACATGAAGTCCGGCAAGCCTAGTTTACGGTTCAGTCGAAGGTGTAGGCTATCCCGGTTGGGACTGCTCATTACAAACATACCGCTGGGCCGAAGGACGCGCCGAACCTCTGCCAGGCAACGATCTGGATTCGGCAGGTGCTCGACGACCTCTTTGGCAAGGACGACGTCAACAGAGGCGTCTACAAGATCCATCGCCTCGGCATCCATGCGCCGGAAGGTGAGCTCGTCACGTCCCTTGAAAAAGTCCCTACCTTTCTCGATTGCGACCTCGGAGAGATCGGTGGCCGTGATTGATCGGGCATCCGTCACATGGAAGGCCGCGACGCCGGCGCCGCCGCAGCCGAACTCCAGCACGTCTTTGCCGGCCGTCCTGCCGCGAAGTAGGGCGGCCATGCGTTGCTCGATCTCCGTATGTGCGACAGTTACCCATAAGCGGTTATCAGGATATGCGCGCCCAGTCGCATAGCGAGCGTCCATCTCCGATGCAATCTCCTCCTTTGTCAGTGTCTGGTAGCCGCCTGCGAGCCTGGCAAAAGGATCTTGGTCTGACATTCGACATTCCCTCTAGTTGGAGCGTACGGCGTAGAGCAGCCCAGCATACGGGTCGAATGGATTGGTATGATCGAAGACTTCGAATCCCGCCTTGTTGAGCTTGTCGATGATGTAGTCTTGCGTCTTGCTAGGCGACCAAGCCTTGTGCCACTCCATCATGTAGATCAGTGGCTTCGACAAGAGACCAGCTTCCTCCAAGGCGTCGATGATCGGGAATTCCGAGCCCTCGCAGTCCAGCTTGACGACCAGATCCAATGCTTGAGTTTCTGGCTCATTCAAGAGTTCCTGCATTACCGTGGCGGCGTTCCTAACCTTGATAGTTGTCGGGTTCCCCTTGATACCGCCCTTGATCGAAACATCGATCGTGTGATCGCTATCATAGAGAACTGTTACCTCTTCGTCCTTGGCACCCAGTCCATAGGGATGGGCCATGATTTTGGGAGCAAGGCTGGGATTCAAGTTGAATTGATCCAACGCGCGGGCATGAGGCATGGCAAACGGCTCAAAAGCGTGAACGAACTTCACGCGATCCATCTTCGCAAAGTAAAGAGATGCAAAGCCTGCGTTCATGCCAATGTCGAGAACACAGACATCCTTAGTAGGCGCGAACTTGTAGCCATTGGCGATCAGAATCTCAGTAATCATCTGAAAGTCGTTGTAGTTCGACACCCTCAGGTTGATACCGAAGAGGTTGACGATTGTGCCGTCGGCGGTTGGCCGAATTTCCGCACCCTTCTCGTATAGATCGCGAAAATGGTGGAAGTGTTCCTCGAAAAAGCCATCATGGGGTTCGTCGTCGTTTGCAAGGATCGGCGTGAAGCGACCGCGAGCAGGAGACACAATAACAGGTCTATCGCCTGCCAGAGCAAGCGGTGCTGCGCCAGTCGTGTAAGCTCGAAATTCCAGTTTGACGGTATTGCCAACTCGGAAGTCCAGAGAATGACACGCGCCATTTTTCTTGAGGTTTTTTGCAAAAAGGGGACGCCGAGCCAGCATCTGTATGCCTTCTCCGGCTACTACTTCGATATAGGCGCAGATCGTGTCGTCCGGACAATGCCCACGGCTCTTCACTGGAATCTCGATATCAAACCGGACAGAGTAGTCACCAGCTTCGAGCGTCTGATAGGGACCGAATAGCGCAAAGCCGACTTGCTCGGCTTCTGTTGTTACGACTTCTTTTCCCGCCCAAGAACTCGTAACTAGGCCAACCGCCGAATCAACCATTTAAGCATTCCCTTCCAGTATGTGCTCAATTGGCATTTTATTAGACTAACTTCTAGAAAATTACCGACTAAAGTCATTACGTTTGGATTCCGAACAATCGTCAAGGCGGGCACACTTCGCCCTCGCGGATATATTCTCGCGGTTTGAGGAAGGCTCCGGCTATTCTGTTGGCCACCCCGGCAGGCTACCCCAGCGGATCGCATTTTCTAACTCTCGAGTTAGCTTCTATTGCAGCCGAACATAGGGACGGATCCGCTGTACCGCACGCAGTCCCAGGTAACTCAGCACAAATGAGCACGTGGCAAAATACACGAGATCATAATGTGTCACGACTGTGGAGCCGAAGTAACCTGACCGGAACACTTCGTAGACATGGACGAGCGGATGCCAAGAGATCGCTCTTTGCGCCCAAGGCGGCAGCCAATCAACCATAAAGAATGCCCCAGAGATCGGGATATTCAAGTACTGGAACGGCACGACGAAACGCTCCGCAACCTCATAGCGCTCTGTGACGGCCGCCAGGATTGCCCCGGACGCGGTTCCAATCCAGCCCATCATCATCCAGGCAAGAAATATCAGGGCATAGTCAGCAACGCCGTCCACCATGCCAAAGAGGAAGAGGGTCGAATAGATGACGACGAGGGCTGCCGTTGTTCCAGAGAATTCCACGAGCTGCCTGGCAATCACCATATCGAGGAGTGTTATGCGATGATGATAAAGTAGCGCTGCGTTGGACCTAAACATATTAATTACAGGTCCTGTGAGGTGTCGCCACAAGGTCAGCGGCATATAGCCGGTGAAGACGAGCTCAACAGCCTTGACGCCATCTTTGTTGTGACCTCCCATTACGGACCAGATGACCATGACACCACAGGTCAAGATCATCGGCTCGAGAATCGCCCACGCGAACCCGATGTTCTCGCGCCCGTAGCGCACCATTAGCTCTCGGGTGAAGAGCGCATGGACAACTTGGTACTGGGTCCGCCAGCCGCCCGATAGGTTGTATCTCTTGCTCACATGAATGCCTATTTGCGCAAAACACGGTAGACCGAGGAAAGTGCGGCAATTCCGATGCCCAACAGACAATAGTCTTGATACAATATTGACACCCGCCGGGGAGATGCTTCCTGGCGTTGCATCATCCACCCAATCCATTTTTCGAAACGCGTTGCCCATTAATAGCGGAACGCGGTCAGGGCACGCATTTAGATAGTGCGCAAGCTTGGGGTGATCGCTCAGGAATGCATTCAAAGATGTCCTAGAAGATTAGATGCCCAAAATCTCCATAAATTCTCGCTTGGCGTCATCCAACTTTGGGTCGTGTTCGAACGCAGCGAGATAGGCGGCACATGCTTCTGATCTTCTGCCTTGCAGCTTCAAGAGATGACCAATCTGCAACAAACAGTCTGCATTGTGCGGCGCTAGGCGCAGTGCTTGCCTATAGGCATACTCTGCGCGCACAAGGGCATCGGATTCCTTGAGGCTATGACCGTACTGAACCCACACATGAAAGTTCGATGGATTTTCGTCAAGCGCTTTTCGATAATTTCTCATTGCAGCTTCCCAGTCATGCTTGTCTCTCGCCTCGTCGGCCGCATGAACTGCGCTTCGCGCCGCAATATTCGCTCTTCGCCTATCCCAAAAGTGTCTCAAGCGACCGATCAGCGAGGAAGTGCTGCTGATCGATAGTCTGTCTTTAGTATTGTTTCCGCCTTGATGCGCAAATTGATATGAGCGCCTATATTTGGGTAGTTCGGCTAGTGTGGTCTCTTCCAAGGAAACACGCCATACGGAGACACCTGAAAATTTTAGCTGACCGGATGAGAAGCCTCGCGCTTGTACTCGGAATTCAATTGGCAGGTTTGCATCATAGTGTCTGAATTCAAAAGCGAAATGGGACGCTATCAAGAACTCGTCAGCAAGAATATGTCTTCCCCCTCTCGGTTCACCTCCAGCTGCAACATCGAGGATAACTCTTCCAGCAGAGGGCGCGCCCATATTTTCGACTAGAGAAACACTAAATTCTACTCGGTATTGGCCTGTGGCAAGGCGCAAGTACGGACCGTACACGATGTGCGCAGTTTCTCCTTCCGAATGAAGGGGAATCAGAACGCTGTCCTTATCCTTGCCTTCCCTCGGTTCTCTAGTTCCTGTTGGAATAGTAAATCTTGAAGGACGTAGCAGCAGGCCGCCTGTGCCAGATATGTCCTCTGAGCTGGCCTCGCCCGCTTTTGACTTTGGTAGGAGCGGGATCGCTGCAGCTTCTTCGAGAAGCGCCTCGTATGAGTCGAGGTCGTAAAGAGTCACGTAATTTTGGGGAATTTCAAGAACGGCGAGAAAATCGACGTCAGGATTCGGTATTAATAAGGCCTTTGTGTAGTAATCCTGAACCCTGTGTTTAAGTTCACCTGAAAAGGGAAATTTCTGATGAATCGAAGCAGGGTCTGGGCGCCGTGCTTCATGCTTTTCGTTCAGCAATGCCGACTTGAGTTGAGCTGTGACTACACTTGAGGTGTAGCAAGGAAGCAGATGCTCTCTCTGCCATTTATCCAGCGCCACCGAAATATCCGAAGACTCCACGATAGCTGCGACCGCCGCTGCGAATCTCCTATGGTCGAACTCTGAAAAAGCCGTCGGATGGGCGTTAAGTAGTTCACCTACAGCTGTGTTGGCCCATGCCACCACCGGCACCCCCATTCTCATCGCCTCGAAAATGGGAAGTCCAAAACCTTCGTGCTGAGAAAGGCAAATGAAAACAGACGACTGCCGATAGTGATCCTCAAGGTCAGATTCGGAGATTTCTCCAATAAGATTAACCTTCACATCTAGAGATTCGGCGACTGCCTTCAATCCGTCTGTGTATGCAGTCGACGAAGTATCGACCCTTCCAGGGAAAAATACCTCCACCGGTCGATTGATCAATTTTTGGAGGTATGCTGCGACAATCGGAATGTGGCAGTGCCCTTTATGAGCGGTAATTCGGCTGACGAACAGTAACCTCACAGTTTGCGGCGCAACTTCCCTCTCAGCGAATCCGGGCCATATAGAGTTACCTTTTGATGGCGTTATGTTGTCCGCTTTTGTAAGGTATCTTGAGGCAGGATAGACTACTCGGCTGGGCACCCGGACGGCGCCGAGCCAGTAAAGTTGTTGGGCAGTAAACGTAGAATTGCACCAAAATTCACAGCCGTTTCGTCGAGCGAGTGATTGAATTGTACGGAAGCCGCGAAGCGTCCTTTGGAAGGAGTTTCTGGCAAAGCTCCCAAAAAACCAAGGAGGGGTATTGTTGTGCCAACGCACCACCAGCCGCCCATTGAAATCATCTAAGTACTGTTCAAGCGCTGGCCAGCCGTCACAGAAATGATAAATCAAAGTTACGCCGTTTGAGTGGCGCAATTCCTCAAACAAAACGGCTGCGTCCTCGATCGGCAGATCTGGATAAAGCTCGGCATCATACTTTGACGCAAATATCCTTACATCTGCCTCGCCGTGAGGGAAGAGCTGCCGAAGAACGCGAAATTGATAGACGGCGTCGTATCCTATGGAATCGCTCTTCTCAAATAGACCTTCAACCGCTACGTAAATCTTGGATCTCACGGCTCACCTAGAGTTGCCAAATCCGCAAGCTATCGTAAGGAGTCCCGGCTAACGTCCGCTTCAAAACTCCTAGTTGCAGTTCATTACCACATAGCGCTTTAGGATTACTCCTTCTTGAAGGCCATAATTCTTGAGGAGTAATCAAAAATTTTGGAATGCTCTTCTGCTGCAAGCTGATTAGTGATTTCTTGATCGAAAATGCATCCACATTGAATGCAAAAATTCAGCCACCAATGATAATCATGAAAAATTAGGTGCGTTGGTTCGTTAACATCTTCTGTCGTTCCCTCAGGATACAGTGCAGGGACGATGAGCAGATTTTTCTCGGTAGCTTGCCATAAATTTTCGATGGCGTACTTCAGCCGTTCCAAGGGCACATGCTCCACAACATCATAAGAAAACACCAAGTCATAACTTCCTGGAATCATTTCCCTCGAAAAATCCAACTGAGTGACATAATCAACTCCGGCTTTGGTGACTGCCCAATCGGAAATATCAATTCCATATGCGGAAACGCCATATTCATGGAGACGCTTTACGGTGTGTCCAACTGCGCAACCAACATCCAGGGAGCGAACCGGCTGGAAACGGTGAAATAACACCTCAGCAAGCATACGAGATGGGCCCAATGCCTGAGCCATGTAGTCATCGTAATTGCTCTCAGACTTATTTCCCTGAAAATAAATTTCCCCGTAGACATGGGCAGTTTCTGGACCATCCGACGTATCCCATGGGAGTGCCTGAATAGTCGTCTTGGCCATGCTGATATCCCTCGACACGAAGTTAACATGAAAGCAGCTAGGTTCCACTGCAGCACAACATTTGTGGGGCGAAAATAGCTTCTTACGCCGATAAGCGTGCTCTAGGGGCGAACAACTACAATAAAAAAAGAGCAAATGTCATGACCAGTCCATTTGCACCGAATCCATTGACGAACTGAAAGAGGATCGTTGATCCCAGGTGGGTAGCCACAGCCTCTGAATTCTGTGCGTAGATGAAACCTTACCTAATTGTAGAGTAAAGGTTATTAAGACGACGTTCGTAAGCGCTTGCAGAAAAGGACTGAGCTTGGATGCGGCCGCGCTGTAGTAGTTCGGCACGCAAGTCGCGATCCGCCTCAATCGCTATTATTCCCCGCATAATGTCGTCGATCGAATAAGGGTCAACGATAAGTGCCGCGTCTCCCGCCACTTCAGGCAATGATGACGCATTCGACGTGAGGACAGGAGTCCCCATTGCCATCGCCTCGATCACCGGTAGGCCAAATCCTTCATAGATTGAAGGAAAGAGAAGGGCCCGTGCGCCCTTGATCAGAGTCACCAGCTGATCATACGGCAGAAACTCGAGCCGTCGCACTTGGCGTTCGCGGCGCACGACATTGCCGTCAATGCGGAAATTGGTGAAGCGCTCGTCGCGGATCTTGCGCAGGTCGGCGCGGTTCTGCCAGCCGCTGCCGCCGGCGATGATCAGGGGCAGCTTGCTGCCGGAGGCGGCGTAGGCATCGACCAGGCGCGAGACATTCTTCTTGGGCTCGATGGCGCCGTAGAAGAGGAAGTAGCCGCCGAAATCGAGGCCGAACAGCTTGGCGAGGTCGTCGGCCACTTCGCCGTCGGTGCGGTCCAGCAGATGGGCCGGGATGTCGACCGCTTGGTAGGTGTTGGTGACGCGGCTTTCGTCGATGCCGAGAAACTCGACGATGTCGCGGCGGGAGTGCTCCGACACGGTCACGATATGGTCGGCGGTGCGGGCGAGCGAGGTCAGCAGGCGGTAGAAGTACTTCTTGTTGTCGAGCGTCGTGTAGGGCAGGCGCAGCGGCACCAGATCGTGGATGGTGTAGATGTTGGGGCAGCCGCGCACGGCGAGCGGCACGGGATGCGTCGCGTGGAAGATCGACGGCCGTTCCGGCACCTTGATGCGCGCCGCCCGGCCGTAGAGCTTGAAATGCATCATGCTGATGTCGATCAGCCGGGTTGAGGCGTAGGCGCGCTTGAAGGGGCGCAGGGCATCGGCGATCGGTCCCGTCACCAGGCCGCTGCGCGGCAGCTCGACGGGGCGCATGCCACCCAGGGCATTGAAGGGATAGTTGAGGGTGCGCCAGGCGGCCTGGAGTGGCGAGAGCCATTCGTTGTCGTCGACGGCGTCGAAGGCCAGGATCTCGTTCAGCGCATCCTGGCCGCGCGACAGGCCGCGCTCGACGCCGAACAGGCCGTCGACCTGATAACCCAGTCGGCCGGCGGCCTGGGCCAGCGCACGGGCATAGGTGGCGATGCCGGTGCCGCCCTTGAAGGTGAGGTTGTGCGCCTCGTAGAGAATCGTGCCGCGCGCCGGACGGGCGGCAGCGGCAGCCGCGGCCTTGCCTTGAGCTTGGGTGACGGAGGCCGATTGGGTGGAACGGGCGAGCACGTCGGTCATTCGAACACCAGCAGCCGATCCTCGTAGCTCGTCCGGTCGAGCACCGAAGCCCGGTCCAGCGGCACGATATCACCGGTCGGCCGCAGTTCAACGGTGCTGCCATAGTATGCAAGAAGTCCGTCCAGAAAGGCCGCCGGTTCGGCATATCGGGCGGCGTTGAACTCCAACACGATCAACGGCCGGTCGCGGGCGATGAGCTGCTGCATGCCGGCCACGATTCCCTGTTCGCCGCCCTCGGCGTCGATCTTCACCAGGTCGACCTTGGGATAGTTCAGAGCCACCTCGTCCAGGGTGACGGTCGAGACTTCCAGGGTCGTGCCGCCCGGCAGATCGGGCTGACCGACCAGCGACGCATTCTTGGGCTCGCCGTCGGGCGCATAGAGCCAGGCGCGGCCGGTGCTGGCGCCGAGTGCCTGAGGGACGATGCGGGTTCGCGCCAGGTGGCCACTCAGGCTGACCGACTCCTGCAGCAGCGAAGCCGCGTCCGGGTTCGGCTCCACGGCGACGACGCGGCCGGTGTCGCCGACCGCTTCACCCATGAGGAGCGTGTAGTACCCAAAATTGGCGCCGACATCGATCGCCGTCATGCCGGGCTTCAGTCGCTGGGCCAGGAACTGCGTCAGCCACATCTCCCAGTAGCCGTCGAGCATGACGTGACAGGCGAAGCCGCGGTCCGAGCTGCGCAGAAACATCTTGTGGTGGCCGAGGACTCGGGCGAGGACCACGCCCTTGCCGAGATAGGCGGTCTGGACACGTCGGCGGATGGCGGCCTCCAGGGTGGAGCGAGGCCAGGTGGCGAGATGATGAGTGTACAAATCCATGAGCATGCGAAGAAACGACCTACGCCAGCCGCTGCGACCGGGCAGCGGGGCTACGCTTGAGAGGAAGAAGGGTCGGCTTGATTGTCCCTTGGCTGGTCACTCTCCTTCCGTGGGTCGCTGCCTGTATAGGCTGACGAGTCGGCGAATGCCACTTTCCGCCGACGCTCGGACTGCCGATTGAGCGAAGCGGGCAATTGGCAATTGAGCGAGGCGGGATTCGATGACGAGGTGGTCGTCGTCCGGTGCGATTGAAATCTTTGATACACTTTCCGGGGGAGCGTTTTTCCTCAGTCGAGGAGCCGAAAGCGCGAAAGGGGGCCGATCGGCGCGCGCCCGGGCGACGCGTGCAGGCGGTCGGGTCGCCTTCGGAAACGTCGGTTTTACTGGCAAAATAAGGTCGCCCTCTTATGAGAGGACAATTCTCAGCCGAATTTGAGGGAAATGGGGCGTCTCTGTGTGGCTCCGATGCCACACAACCTTACAGAGATGATTTCCTGTGCAGCAAAGGGCTAAACAAAGGCAGGAAAATCCTTATTATCGGTCCCGAGTTCAGCCGCTCCATTACGCCGTCCGTCAATCGGGAGATACAACCGTGAAAATGACCAAGGTTTTCCTGGCCGCCGCGTCGCTCGCCGCACTGCCCGTGGCAGCCCAGGCGCAGATCAACGCCCAGCCGGGCATCTATGTCGGCGCCGGTGGCGGCCTTGCTTGGGGCATCGGCTCCAACGCCAATGCTTCGACCTCGACTGGTTTCGCCATGGGCGCCCAGGTCGGCTATGACTTCGTCGGCCCCCGCGTCGAACTCGAAGTCGGCTACGGCCAGCTGCCGACCAACGTGAACATTCCGGGCACGGCGATCAACGGCAAGGTCGGTCAGCTGACCGCCATGGCCAACGTGCTGTATGACTTCATGCCGACCTCGACCATCACGCCGTTCGTTGGCGTCGGTGCCGGTCTCGCCTTCGTCGACAGCAACGCTTCGCTTGGCAGCACGCAGTTCGCCTACCAGGCGATCGTCGGCCTCGCCTACAACATCAACGAGTCGATGCGCTTCCAGGTTCAGGGCCGGTATTTCGGCACGACGAACCCGAGCGTGAACACGCCGTTCGGCAACGTCAGCTACCAGAACCAGAACATCCTGGCCCTGGCCGGTGTCACCTGGAAGTTCGGCGTGACCCCGCCGCCGCCGCCGCCGCAGGCTGCTCCGGTCGCGCCGCCGTCGTACATGGTGTTCTTCGATTGGGACCGCTCGAACCTGTCGGCCCAGGCTCTGAACACGATCAAGCAGGCCGCTCAGGCCTACAAGACCAAGGGCAATGCGCGCATCACGGCGACGGGCCACACCGATACGTCGGGCTCGGAGCAGTACAACATGGCGCTGTCGCTGCGCCGTGCGAACGCTGTGAAGGACGCGCTGGTGCGTGAAGGCGTGCCGGCGACGGCCATCGCGGTTGTCGGCCGTGGCGAGCAGGGCCTGCTGGTTCAGACCGGCCCGAACGTCCGCGAGCCGCAGAACCGCCGCGTCGAGATCGTCATCCAGTAAGCTGCTGGTTGACCGAGACAAAGGAAGAGGCGGCCCGCACGGGCCGCCTTTTTCTTTGCCGGCGAGCCCAACCGAAGGCCCGACGCAGCGCGGCTGCGGCAATGCGTGCAGCATCGCCACTGGCGGCGTGTGGCAGACCGCTGTAAGGGCATGCTGCCG
>CALROF020000056.1:0-29671 GCA_943369775.1 Reyranella massiliensis 521 | reverse complement strand
GCCTGGTTCCATACGGCCATGGCGATGGACGATGAGAGTGGTTTCGAGCGGCCAGCGCCGGTTGGCTTCGGCCTCGATCTCTTCCAGCGCCTTCTCGGTCATGCCGGGATAGTGTTCGAGCGTCAGCGCATCGACCTTGTCGCGATGATAGCCCTCGCGGACATGCATCTCGCGCACCAGCCCGACGAACACGGCAAGGCCGCCGATCCGCTTGTTGCCGTCGGTGAGGCGGGTCAGCTCGGCGCCGACGTCGAAGTCGGCTTCCTGGACGCGCACGCTCATGGCGTCAGCCGCCGGTGAAGGGCGGGAAGAAGGCAACTTCGCGCGCACCGGCAAGCTTCACGTCGAAGGTCGCCGTGCGTTGATCGACGGCCGCGCCGAAGGCAGCACCTTCCGCCAGCGCCTCGGCATGGCCCGGACTGCGTGCCCGCAGCCATACGATCAGATCGCCGACCGTCGTCACATCCGCCGGCGGCGTCACTTCCTCTTCGGGAAGGCCGACGGTGCGCTTCATCCAGGCGAAGTAGCGGACCTTCATTTCTGAGTTCCCGGTGTGTCCTCCGCCATGTGGCGCAGGCCGGTCTGGAGATAGTCGTAGCCGGTGATCAGGGTGAGGGCAGCAGCGATCCAGATCAGGACGATGCCGATATGAGCCACCCACGTCGACGCGGCATCGCCCACCAGCAGGGCGGCAATAGCTACCATCTGGACCGCGGTTTTCCATTTGGCGAGTGCGCTCACCGGCAGGCCGACGCGCAGTTCCGCCAGGAACTCGCGCAGGCCCGAGACCAGGATCTCGCGCGCCAGAATGATCAACGCTGCCAGAACGTTCAGGCCGCCAAGCGTGCCGTTGTCGACCAGCATGACCAGCGCCGCCGCGACCAGCAGCTTGTCGGCGATGGGATCGAGGAAGCGGCCGAAGCGTGAAATCTGGTGATAGCGCCGCGCGAAATAGCCATCGAACCAATCGGTGACGGCCGCTGTCACAAACAGAAGCATCGACAGCCACTGTGCCCAGCCGCGGTCGAGCCAGAAGCAGGCGACGACCAGCGGAATTGCCACGATCCGCGACAGGGTCAGCATGTTGGGAAGATTGAACAACATCTCGACGCCGACCTTAGCGGCCACCCCGGAAGTGGTCATGGATTTTCTGGGCGAGTGCGTCGGAGATGCCGGGCACTGTCTTGATATCGTCAAGAGTGGCGACGGCAACCGCACGGGCACTGCCGAAATGGTTGAGCAGCGCGCGCTTGCGGCCCGCACCGATGCCCGGCACCTCGTCGAGCGTCGAGCGGGTCATGTCGGCGGCGCGCCGCGTGCGATGCGTGCCGATCGCGAAACGATGGGCTTCGTCGCGAAGCCGCTGCAGGAAATAGAGGACTGGATCGCGCGGTTCGAGCGAGAAGGGCGCCTTGCCGGGCAAGAAGAAGCGCTCCCGGCCGGCGTTGCGATCGGGACCTTTGGCGATACCGACCATGGCGATGTCCTCGAGGCCGAGTTCGGTCATCACCTGGCGTGCCGCTTCGAGCTGACCCTGGCCACCGTCGATTAGCACCAGGTCGGGCCAATGCTCTTCGTCGCGATCGGGATTTTCCTTGAGCGCACGTCCGAAGCGCCGGCTCATCACCTCGCGCATCATGGCGAAGTCGTCGCCCGCCGCGCCTTCGCTCTTGATGTTGAACTTGCGGTAGGCGTTCTTGTTGAAGCCGTCGGGGCCGGCGACGATCATCGCGCCGATCGGCGCCGTGCCCTGAATGTGGCTGTTGTCATAGACCTCGACTCGTTCGGGCGGTGCGTCGAGACCGAACACGCGCGCCACGCCGTCGAGAAGCTGGCGTTGTGTGCCGCGTTCGGCCATGCGTCGCGCCAGCGCCTCGCGCGCGTTGTTCACGGCTTGGTCCAGTGCATCCTTCTGATCGCCACGCTTGGGTTGGCGAATCTCGACTTTGTGTCCGGCAGACAGAGCCAGTGCACTTTCGAGAAGTTCGCGCTCGGCGACATCGTGGCTGATCAGGATCAAGCTGGGCGCCTGACGCGCCTCGTAGAACTGACCGATGAAGGATTCGAGCACCTGGGCTTCGTCGAGCTCCCTGCCGTGGCTCGGGAAGTAGGCCCGGTTGCCAAGATTCTGACCGGCCCGCAGGAAGAAGACCTGCACGCAGATCTGCCCGCCCTCCGAGTGGGCCGCGAAGATATCGGCTTCGTCGATCGACGGCAGGCTGATCGACTGGTGCGACTGGATATGCGCCAGCGCGCGGATGCGATCGCGCAGCACCGCCGCGCCCTCGAACTCGAGTTTGGCCGACGCCTGCTCCATGCGCTGCGATAGCGCCTGCTGGATCTCGCGGTTACGGCCGCCCAGGAAGCCGCGAACCTCGTCGACGATGGCGCTGTACTCGGGCTTGTCGATGCGGCCGACGCACGGCGCCGTGCAGCGCTTGATCTGGTACTGCAGGCAGGGACGGGTGCGGGTCGAGAAGACGCCATCGGAGCAGGAGCGCAAGGGGAAGGCGCGCTGCAGGGCGTAGAGCGTGCGGTTCACCGCGGTGGCCGACGCGAAGGGGCCGAAATATTCGTTGCCCGGCTCGCGCGTGCCGCGGTGCTTGGCGAGCTGCGGCCAGTCCGTGTCGCGGCGGATCACGATGTAGGGGAACGACTTGTCGTCGCGCAGCAGCACGTTGAAGCGCGGCCGGAAGCGCTTGATCAGGTTGTTCTCGAGGAGCAGCGCCTCGGCTTCGCTATCGGTGACTGCGAATTCCATGGTCGCCGTCGCCGAGACCATGCGCATCAGGCGTGTCGCCAGGCGGGTCGGCTGGGTATAGGCGGCGACCCGGCTGCGGAGCGAGCGCGCCTTGCCGACATAGAGGACCTCGCCGTCCACGGCGATCATGCGATAGACGCCAGGCTTGCGCGGCAGGGTGTGCACGAAGTCGGCGATGATCCGCATGCCGTCGGCAAGCGAGCCTTCGTTGGGTTTCAGGTCGAGATCGGTTTCTTCGGTCACGGGTTCAGGTCGCAAAGGCGGAAATGGGCGCAGGCAGTGAGTAGGCCAGCGACGCTCGACAGCAAAGCGCGCCGTTCCCGGAACAGACCCCAAGAACGGCTGTGGAAACAGCCATGTGGGGAAGTCTGTGAAAAAGCGCGCCGTCCGCCCGGCGTTACATCACGGTCACTATATTGACTCAATGTAGGGGCGGTGGCAGTCGCCCGCCACCGCCCTTCTAACATTTTGTTCTATCGGCGTTTTCCGTCTTTTTTCGGAACATCACAAAGAGCTGGCGTCGTTTGATGTTCCCTCTTTGGTCCAATTGTCTATCGCGCTTCCAATTGTGGATAACTTCGGTGGCTTTAGAGCACCGACAGCATGCGGCCGACCAGGGGATGACGCACGACATCGCCCTGGGTCAGACGGACCACGGCCACGTCTTCCATGCCCTCCAGCCGGGTGCCGATGGCCGCCAGGCCTGACAGCTCGGGCAGCAGGTCGGTCTGGTCGGGGTCACCGGTCATGACCATGGTCGAGTGCCAGCCCAGTCGGGTCAGCAGCATCTTGAGCTGCCCGTAGGTGCAGTTCTGCGCCTCGTCGATCAGTACGAAGGCGTTGTTCAGGGTGCGGCCGCGCATGAAGGCGACCGGGGCGATCTCGATCGTGCCGTCGTCGAGGTGCTGGCGTAGCTGCTTGGCGCCCAGCCGGTCGTTCAGCGCGTCCCACAGCGGGCGCAGGTAGGGATCGAGCTTCTCGCGCATGTCCCCGGGCAGGAAGCCCAGATTCTCGCCGGCTTCGACAGCCGGCCGTGACAAAACGATGCGCGCGACGGTGCCGGATTCCAGCGCCTCCACGGCGGCCGAGATGGCGAGATAGGTCTTGCCGGTGCCAGCCGGACCCAGGGCGACGGTCAGCGGCTTGCTTTCGATGGCCTCCATCAGCATGCGTTGATTGTCGCTTCGCGGGCGGACTTTCCGGATGTAGCTCTGATCTCGGTCATTGGCCGGAGTGTGGTCGAAAACGAGGCTGTGAATACGGGCGCTGTCGATGGCGTGCAGCTTGGTGCGGCGTGCGGCGCGTTTGGCCATATTCATACTCCGGTGTCATGGTCAGAGGAGTGGGACCGGTCGCCAGAAAACAAAAACGCCCCCGCAAGCGGAGGCGTTTGACGATCGGTGGTCAGGCTGAAAGTGAGGCTGACAGGACACGCGGCGGAAATCCCACCGGTGGTCCGGACTCCGTCAGGGGCTAAGCTCCTCGGACGGATAAACACCTCCTTCAGCTACCTGAGAAAAGCGTACCCCCAATCCCCGATCTCAGCCACCAGATTTATGGTGTGCCACTGAACATTCACGCTATGGAAAGTGTACTTTCACGAGCGGGCATAGACCAAGCGGCCGGCCGCATAGGTCGCCTGAACGGCCCGGTCGTCGCCCAGGATCATCTGCACGAAGAGCTGTTCGGCAAAGCTCTCCGCCTGGTTCATCCGGAAGTCGATCAGGGGCGTGGAGCGCATGTCGAGCACCACGAGATCGGCTTCCATGCCCACGGCGATGCTGCCGATCTTGTCCTCGAGGTGCATCGCCGCCGCCGAACCGCGCGTCGCGAGGTAGTAGGCATGTTCGGACGACAAGGCCTGCCCGTTGAGCTGCGACGCCTTGTAAGCCTCGTTCAACGTGGCGAGGATCGAGAACGAGGTTCCCGCGCCGATATCGGTGCCGAGGCCGACGCGCACCGGCCGCTTCGGATCCAGCGCACGCGCAAGATCGAAGGCGCCGCTGCCCAGGAAGAAATTCGAGGTTGGGCAATGCGCGATCGCGGCGCCCGTCTCGTGCAGGCGCTGCAGCTCCCCATCCTCGAGCCAGATACCGTGCCCGAACACGGCGCGCTTTCCGCAAAGCCCGTGATGGTCGTAGACGTCGAGATAGTGGCGGCGCTCTGGGAACAGCTCCCTGATCCAGGCGACCTCGGCCTTGTTCTCCGCGATATGGGTCTGCATCAGGCAATCCGGATGCTCGCGCCACAAGGCACCGGCTGCCGACAATTGCGCCGGTGAACTGGTGCCGGCGAAACGCGGTGTGATGGCATAGAGCAACCGGCCGCGGCCATGCCATTTGGCGATCAGGGCCTGCGAGTCGTCGTAGCCGGTCTGCACCGTATCCACGAGGCCGTCGGGTGCTCGGCAATCCATCAATACTTTGCCAGCGGCCAACCGGAGGCCGAGCGCTTCAGCTTCCTCGAACAGGATGTCGGCGGAATGGCTGTGCACGGTGCAGTAGACGCAGCTCGTGGTGATGCCGTTGCGCAGGTTCTCGCGCAGAAAGGTGCGTGCGACCTCGCGCGTGAAGGCGCGATCGGCGAACTTCAGTTCGGTCGGGAAAGTGTAGCGGTCGAGCCAGTCCAGTAGCTGATTGCCGTGACTGCCGATCATCGGCGTCTGCGGGAAATGGACGTGCGTATCGACAAAACCCGCGGAGATCAGCGCGTTGCTGCCGTAGTCGCGGACCTCGACGTCCGCTGGCAGCGACGGCGCGATCTCGGCGGCCGGGCCGAACTGCGCGATATGGCCATCCTGTACGACGACGATGGCATCCGGCTGGTGCACCATCGTGCGCGCAAGCCCGTCCCGGAACGGATCGCCGGTATAGGTCAGGGCGGGGGCGCGGAGGGCGATCGGTCGTTCGGTCGGGGACATCGCGGCAACGTTCGCACCGAACGACGGGTTCTGGAAGGGCCGCACGTTCATGGTAGAGACGAACAACGTCCCAAAGGAGTGCGAGCATGAGCACAGAGTCCCGAACCATCGTCTGGAACAACATGACCCGGGCCGAGCTCGACGCTGCCTACGACAACACCAACGCCGTGGCCGATTCGGGCGAGCGTCGCGAGGCGTGGATCGCGCGCAGCGATGCTTTCCGCAAGCGCCACGCCGAAGGACTCGACCTCGCCTACGGGCCGCGGCCGCGCAACAAGATCGATCTCTTCCGATGCGGCGCGGCCAAGGCACCGCTGTTCGCCTTCATCCATGGCGGCTACTGGCAGCGCAACGCCAAGGAGACGTTCGCCTGCATGGCCGCGGGACCGCTGGCCAATGGCATGGATGCCGCCTTCATCGGCTACACGCTTTGCCCCGAGGCCACGTTGTCGGAGATCGTCGACGAGATCGCGGCCGCCGTGCGCTGGCTGCGGCGCGAAGGGCCGCGCCACGGCGTGGGCGAGGGAAGACTCGTCGTTTCCGGCTGGTCGGCAGGCGGCCATCTCACGGCAACAACGCTTGCGATGGACGAGGTCGATGCGGGGCTGGCGATCAGCGGCATCTACGATGTTGAGCCCTGTCGCCTGAATTATCTCAACGACAAGCTGAGGCTGACGGCCGAGGAGGCGGCGAAGACCAGTCCGCTCTTGCATCTGCCGAAGAAGAGCGCGCCGGTCGTGCTGGCCTACGGCACCGGCGAACTGCCCGAACTGCAGCGCCAGTCCGTCGCCTATCACGACGCCCGCCGTACTGCCGGTCTGTCGAGCGAGCTGCTGCCGCTCGCGGGCCTCAATCATTTCTCGATCATGGACGAACTCGAAAAGCACGACGGTGTGCTCGCCCGCGCCGCACATAAGCTCGCCTGAACGCGACCAGCGCGTGAGTCTCAGGCGCGAGTTACGCTCGAGTTACATCGTTTGTGTAACGAGCGCTTGAGGTCGTGCCTCTGCATGTTATCGTCGCGACGCTTACATTCATGAGCGCTGTTGCACATCGCGACCAGCGCTTGAGTGAACATGGGAGATAGCTCTTGTCTGGTCACGCGCTGTTGCATGCGGTCAATATCCAAGCGGATCCCGTGAAAGTTCGAGATGCCCTCACGACTCTTCAGGGTTTGAAGGGCTGGACCGGTGCCGATGTATCGGGCGGCGGCAAGGTCGGCGATCAGTGGTCGCTGAAATATCCCGATGGCCCCACGTTTGTGTGGGAAGTGACTACCCACGACGCCAACAAGGTTGTCTGGAAGTGTGTGAAGGGACCCGGCGATGCGGCCGGAACTGCTGTTAATTTCGATATCGGCCAAACGCCCGACGGCCGCGTCCACCTGAAGTTCGCTCATTCGGGCTGGCCCCATCAGGAAGGCAATTTCGCGAAGTGCAATGCGCTCTGGGGCATGATGCTCCATCAGCTCCGCGCCTTCACGGAGCACGGAAAGATCGCTCCCGCTCACTCCTGATCTAGCGTTCCTGAGGGCAAGACAATGCAGCAGTCACTTTCGGACTTCGTGGCCTCGATGGAGAAGGCCGGCTTCCTCGTGCGCATCAAGGAAGAGGTCCGCGTCGACCAGGTTCCCAAGCTCATGGAAGCCAATCCGACGAAGGCCATCCTGGTCGAGAAGATCAAGGACACAGAGTTCTCGGTGCTGGCCAACGCTTACTCGAACCAGGAGATGTTCGCGTGGGCCATGGGCTGCGACAAGACGCGGACCGGGCTGGAGATGGTCGCGCGCTCCAAGGGCCGCGTGAAGTGGGAGACCGTGACGACGGCACCCTGCAAGGAAGTGATCCTGAAGGGTGACGACGTCGACCTGACGCTCCTGCCGCTGTTCCTGCACCACGATCGCGACGGCCACGCCTACACCAACGACAATCTCTTCATCAGCAAGCATCCCGATACCGGCGTCTACGACTGGGGCATCTACCGCTCGATGTTCCGTACGAAGAACGAGAAGTCGGTCGACATGACCTGCACGTCGCATCGCCAGCGCATCCACGCCATGGCGGCAGCGGCGAAGGGCCAGAACCTGGAGGTCGCGATCGTGCTGGGCGGCCCGACGATCGACAAGATCTCGGCCCTGGTCGGCGTCACCACGGACACGGACGATTTCGAAGTGCTCGGCGCCTTCTACGGTGAGCCGGCCAAGATGATCAAATGCGAAACCATCGACGTGATGGTGCCGGCGAATGCCGAGATCGTGCTCGAGTGCGAGCTGATGGCGCTCGAGGGCCTCGTCTACGACGAAGGGCCGTACGGCGAGTTCACCGGCATGTACGGCGGCGGCATCAAGCACAATTATCGCCTCAAGGTGAAGGCGATGACCTACCGCAAGGGCGGCATCTTCCAGCATTGCACCATCGGCGGCCTGCACCCCTGGTACACCGACAACATGCTGCAGTTGCCGGCGATCGAGGCCGACCTGTTCAACGGCTTGAAGCAGGGTGGCATCGACGTGCGCGAAGTCCGCTGCCCGCTGGGCGGCCTGTCCAACATCGCCTACGCCAAGATCCATCCGCTGGGTGCGGGCGACTCCAAGCAGGCACTGGGCATCATGCTGACCTGCTCCAAGCAGGGGCTGCCCAAGATCGCCATGGTGTTCGACACCGACGTCGATATCTGGGACGACCAGGCCGTGCTCGCTGCCATGGCCTACCGCTACATGCCGGACAAGGACACGGTGCGGCTCGACGGACTCAACACCATGACCGTCGATCCCAAGAGCACCACGCTCGGCATCTCCTCGAAGATCGGCATGGATTGCACCGTACCCCTGGGCCCCGAGTGGAATCCCAACGAGTTCGTGCGCAGCACCGTGACCGATCTCGGCGATCCGCCGGCCAACCTGAAGGTCATGACCGAAGAAGCGCTGACCAAGGACATGGAGGCGTTCATCCGGGCCGAGCCGCGTGCCTGGCACGACATCCTGAAGCAGTATCACGGCCAGCCCTATCCAGTGCTCTATCGCGCGTTCGGCAACCTGCGCCACAAGCTCGGCCGCACCAACGATCCGCCGTGGTACCGCTACACGCTCTCCGACACGCCGTTCTCGTGGGAGGCCAAGCCGCAGCCGCTGCACCATTCGGATCCGCGCCACATCAAGACCGGCGGCTGAGTATCCGCATGGCAACGAGCCAGCCTGTCAGACGCATGGTCGTCGGTATCACCGGCGCCTCGGGAACGGTCTACGGCATCCGCGTGCTCGAAGCGTTGCGCGCCATGAAGATCGAGAGCCATCTCGTGATCTCCAAGGCGGGCGATCAGACGCGGTCGCTCGAAACCGATGTGTCGGCGGCCGAGCTGCGGGCGCTCGCCGACCACGTCTATGCGCCGGGCGATATCGCCGCAGCCATCTCGAGTGGTTCGTTCCATACGATGGGCATGATCGTGGCGCCCTGCTCGGTGCGCACGCTGAGCGAGATCGCGACCGGCGTGACGTCGAGCCTGGTCGCCCGCGCGGCCGACGTCTGTCTGAAGGAGCGTCGCCGCGTCGTCCTGATGTTTCGCGAGACGCCTCTGCATGCCGGGCACATCAAGAGCATGCTGGCCGTCACGGAAATGGGCGCCATCGTCGCCGTGCCGGTTCCGGCCTTCTACGCGCGGCCGCGCAGCGTCGACGACATCGTTACCCATTCGGTCGCCCGCGCCCTCGATCTGTTCGGCCTCGACACCAAGACCTTTCCGCGCTGGACGGGTCCGTCGGGCCTCCCGTCCCGGCGGAGGACACCAAAGTGATGCATCGTCGTGCAGCGATCGCTGCCATGCTGGCCGTTGCGGTTGGAGTTTCGTCCCCGCGTGCGCAGACCGCCGATGTACGCGTCGTGGAATCGGCGCCGAAGGCACATGCCCGTATCGGCCGGCGCAGCAGTGCCTTCTTCGTGCGCTTCGATCGGCCGGTCGATCATCGCAAGTCGACTTTGGTCATCAAGCAGGGCGACAAGGTGATCGAGCGACTGCGCCCGCGCCTCGAATCGGCGCCCGAAGTGCTGTTCGCGGAGGCGCCGACCTTGCCGCCGGGCGACTACACCCTGCACTGGGCGGTGATCACCCTGCAGGGAGAGAAAACCGTCTCGGGCGACATCCCTTTCCAGGTCTCCGACCAACCGCCCCAATAGGCACGGCGTGCGGTCCGCCCGTTCGAGGTTCCACTCAGGTCACTTTGAGGATCCGGCGTCCCACGAGGATCGTCAGGAAGGCAACCGCCGTGCCGAGCGCTGCTTCGGCAAGCCGGTCGAGCAGCACTGGCGGCCAGGGCGCGCCACGGCTCAGGTTGCTCATGCCGATGGCGAGCGGCGAGAAGAAGAGCAGCGCGACACCGTAGTTGCGCGCCACCGCGATCTCCGCCGCCGCCTGGCAGACGACGATGATCGCGATGAGCGCGAGATGGCCGGGCTCGAAGGAAAACAGGAAGGTGGCAATGCCGACGCCGCCCAGGGTGCCCAGCATGAGATGCAGCGTGCGGCGCCAGATGTCGGTGGCGGCCAGCGCGGGCATCAGCGCGGCGACGGTGACGGCCGCCCAGAAGGGGTGGCCGATGCCGAGGACGATGGCGAGTGCCCACGCCGTCAGCACGCCGAGCGTGGCGGCCACCATCAGAACCAGATGTTGCCCGCGGTCAAGATTGGCATAGCCCGTCGCGAGGCGGCGGCGCAATCCGTCGGATTTCGGTTCTTCTCCACGCTTGCCGTTGCGCACGCCGCTCAGCCAGGCCAGCAGCACGGAGAACGCGGCACCGCCGGCACCGGTCGCTATGCCGATCGGCAGGCGGTCCCAAGTGGTGGGGATGCTGGCGATGATCAGCAGCACCAGCACGAAAAACATCTCGCCGCGCGGCACCCATTTCATCGCCGCGCCCAGCGTGGCTGCCGCAATCACGGTGACGGCCAGCAGCGCGCCCAGCACCGGCAGCGGTGCCTGCGCGGCCGAATAGGTCATGGCCACCGCGATGGCGAGGACCAGGCCGACGCCGGCTACGATCTGCGTCGTCACGCGCTGCTTGGCAGACTCGCCGTGGCCATAGAGCATCGCCAGCCCGCCGAACGCGGCATAGACAGCGAGATCGAGACGGCCCACGGCATCGAGCGTCAGCAGCGGCAGACCGACCGCCACGGCGACGCGCAGAGCGTCCTCGATATCGTCGCGACGGGTTTGGTCAAGAAAGCGACGCATCAACTGTTGTACTCGCGAAACGCAAGGACGGACTGACTATGCCCTATCAAGATCTGCGTGCCTTCCTGACCGCCTTGAAGAACTCGGGTGACCTCGTCGAAATCACGCGTCCGATCGCCCTCAAGTACGACATCGCCAAAGCTCTTGCCAAGACGAGTTCGATCCAGGGCCCGGCTCTGATGTTCACGAAGACCGGCACTGAGTTTCCGCTGGTGGCGGGCGTCTATGGCAATCGCCGGCTGGCGTTGAAAGCGTTCGAAGCGACGGAGCAGACGATCCACGAAAAGGTGCTGAAGGGCATCAACAACCAGATTGCTCCCGTCGATTTCAAGGGCGCGCCGCCTTGCCAAGAAGTCGTGCTGACGGGCGATGTGATCGACATCACCAAGCTGCCGGTGCCGACCTACAGCCCCAAGGACGGTGGACCTTATATTACAGCGGGCATCGTGGTGTCGGAGAACCTAGAGACAGGCATTCCGGACATCGGGAACTACCGGATGCAGGTCCACGGGCCGAAGGAGCTCGGCGTCTTCTCGGCGCCCAACCATCGCTTCGGCAAGAACATCGCCCACGCGACGGCGATGGGAAAGCAGCTCCGTGGCGCCCTCGTGATCGGCGTCGATCCGCTCACGATGTACTCCGGCCAGGTGCAGTCGAGCGATTCGACCAACGACTGGTTCGTTGCGGGAGGTCTGCGCGGTTCGCCCGTCGAGCTGGCGAAGGCGGTCAGCAACGACATGAAGGTGCCAGCCCACGCCGAGATCGTGATCGAGTTCACGGTCGATACCAATAGCCAGAAAGTGGAAGGACCGCTCGGCGAGTATACCGGCTACTACACGCCGGCCTCGCTCAAGCCGGTCGCCCAGATCACCGCGATCACCCATCGTAAAGGCGCGATCTTCCAGGGCCTCCTGACGGGTAAGCCGATCACCGAGAACCATGTGCTGAAACAGATTCCGTTCGAGACGTCGATCCTGCGCCAGCTCCAGGCGCAGTTCCCGACGATCAGCGACATCTCGATCAACAGCTCGGGCGGCGTGCAGGTCTACGTCGTGATCGCCATGAAGCCGCGTTACGAAGGCGAGGCGCGACACGCCATCCTCGCGGCCATGGCGTCGAATCTCCATCCCAAGTGGGTCATCACGGTCGACCCCGACATCGACATCCGCAATTCCGCGGAGGTCGAGTGGGCCCAGTCGTTCCGGGTCAAGCCGAGCGACGACGTGTTCGTCGTCGACCGCACGGCCACCGCGCCGCTCGACCCCTACACCGACGGTGGCTTCTCGTCGTCGGTCGGTATCGATGCGACCAAGCCATTCGGTGTCGAGTTCCCGGAAGTTTCGGAGGTGCCGGGCTGGCGCGACTTCGCTCTACCGGAGCTCGATGGGCGTAAAGGCTAGGGGTGTCGAACGCGCGCGACGGTCTTCACCAGCCCCAGAGCAGGCGCTTGGCGATCCAGCCGCGCAAGCCGCCCTCGCGCTGGACCTTGACCCAGTTCTCACGGCGCTCGAGCGTCTTCAGCACGTTGCCATAGGCCACCTTGCCGACGATGCGGCTGCCCTCGGTGGGCTGGCTGCGCATGTTCGCGGTCTTGACCTTCACGATGTGCATGGGCGTGTTGCCCGTCAGTGGTCCGTAGACCCAGCCCTGGTCGTTCTCGAAGTCGCTTACCTTGAGCCACTTGCCCTGACGGCCGATGACCTTGAGCGGGTAGCCGTGTCCGAGCGTCCAGTCCGTCCCGAACTTCGTTCCCGGGCCCGTGCGCATGTTCACTTCCTTCTTGCTCTCGATACTCACCATGCGTTGCGCCATGCCGGGCGATGCGATGGTTACCAATGCGAGAAGCGCGAAGAGGGCAGAGAGAGCAAGTGCCGGGGGACGGAAGGAGAGCTGCATCCAACGGGGTCCTTTCGGAGCGGAGAGAGGAACAATCGCAGTCGAAGCCGCGGCCCGCGGGGGACTAGGTCGCGACCGGCCGGACGGGCGTCGACGAAGGCCGGAGAGTCCGTCGGAAGCTCGATGACGGGCAGACTTCGTCGCGTCAGGCGTCGTTCTTCATACCGTCTGCGATGGGAGGTTTGAAGCGTAGGTTTGACGCTGCTCCGCATCCATCGTTCGTCGCGCGAACGCAAGGGAAGATGCGCGCGGCGTCTATTTCGACCTTGGATTGAAATTCCCGCAACCATGGCGAGTGTGAATCACTTGCAACAACGTATGGTCGCGTGAAGAATCGCCTTGAAATACTACTGAAATATCTTGTTAATGAAAAAATACGGGTGGGAAATCCCGTGAGTGAAAAGTGGGGGGATACAAATTGAAATTGAGAATACTGGTCGCGCCAGTTGCACTGGCGTGCGTGCTTGCTGCGTGCGCGGGACGCAAGCCAGATCCGGTTGCCGTTGTACAGGCGCAGGATCGATACATGGACTGCTCTGCCATCAGCGCCGAGGTCCAAGCGAACAACAAGCGGATTTCGGAGCTGGGTTCTGAAGAAGGGGGCAAGGTCGCCCAGAACGTCATTGCCGGCGCTGCCGGGCTCTTTATTCCTATCCTGTGGTTCGGAATGGATTTTCAGAACGCCGCAGGCAAAGAAGTGGCGGCGCTGCAGTCTCGCCAACAATACCTGGCGAGTCTCGCGGAGCAGAGGTGCGGTGCCGTTACGCCGCTCCCCATCCAGAATGTTCCGCCGCCGACGGCGAGCACCGTAGCTCCGGCTCCTCAGCCCGCCGCGCAACCCGCAACGATACCGGCCGCTGCACCTCAAGCGCCTGTACCGCTGCAAACGCCTGTGCCGGCAGTGGTGCCAGCATCCGCGACAGGATCGCCGCCGCCGGCTGATGAGCTGGAGTGCGTGCAGTCGGACGGGTCGCGGTTGCGCTTGACCGCAAAGAGCTGTCCGCCGGGAACGACGCTGCCGCAATAGGCGGAGCGGCGCGAAGTGATGCCATCGTCAGAGCGATGGCATTCCCTCCCGTCGAGGATCAGCGCTTCGACGGGCTGGAGCGGGGCACCGGTTTGGCCGCGCCTCCCTTCTCCAGGCGTTCGAGGCGCTGGCCGAGGCTGGTCTGCATCTTCTCCATTTGCTGTTGAAGTTGCCGGTCCTGGGCCCTGAGCTGCTCAAGCTGCGCCGAGAGATTTGCGGCCGTGCGTTGAAGCTCGCCAAGTCTGCTTTCGAGATAGGCTGTCCGGCCGCCGGACTGTGCTTCGACAGACGCGGGTAGCAGCAAGACAGAACATACGATCATGCGGGGAAGAATCGCCAACTCCGGGCTGCACGTTGGAGCCGCGAGGATGGATCGGTCTGGAGGAGGTTACAATCCCAGCCAGTCCTTGAGGCCGCCTGCCACGGCTGCCGGCACACATCCCTTCGCGACGGTTACGGCAGCTTCGTAGAACTGTTTTTTCTTGTCAGGCAATCGGTTGACGACGTGACGGACGCGCTCGGCCGGAAACTTTGCGTCCTTCTCCGACTCGGCCACTTCCTTGTAGGTGTCGGCTACGATGCCCATCGTGGCCCAAACATACCGCGTCGCCAGGCAAAGCCCGTAGGCAGTCGCGGCGGCGACCGCGATTGAACTCAGGGTAATCGGGTTCGTGACGACTCCGGCATACGTGACCTCGCAGACCCGATTGCCGCTTGGATCCGAAAAGTGAAAGCGAATGTCGACGCGGTTGGAATCCTTGTCCGCCTCGGCCGTCACAACGACTTTCTTCAGCGGCGCGTCTCTTTCGCCTTCGATGTAATCGTCCAGAATTTCGACAAGTACAGCCATATGCCGCCCCCGCGGTTCGCGATTGGTTTGCTACGCGACGCGTACGAGAGGCGTGTTCCATGGCCTGCGGGATTGGTCGCGGCCATGGTTGCCAATGCTGCCGTCAGGACGGCCCGCGCTAGACCGGGGCCGGGCGGCAGGCACCCTGGCACGACAGTCTCGCTGCAATCGATTGCACTTCAACCGCTCAGGGGGCGTACGACCGGCGTTGCGGTGCGGCCCAAAACGAACAAGGGGTCAGCTCTTTCGAGCTAACCCCTTGTCTATTTGGTGGAGCCAGACGGGATCGAACCGTCGACCTCTACAATGCCATTGTTAAAATCAATGAATGACCGGCGTGTCCCCGGATTTTCTCATCTTTACTGGTGCTTACTATCCCTTTGTTTATAGCCAATTCAGGCCTGTAGAGGTAAACTCGGGAAATGGCGCGAGTTTGCCCGCGTCTGTGTCCCCGGCGTGTCCCCATCGTTTTCCCAGCTAAGACGGCTTGCCGGACAGCCATGTGGAGGGTTATTTGCCCAAGCTCACCAAGCGCTTTGTCGACGGCTTGAAGCCCGTCCAGCGCGACACGCTGTACCGTGACAGCGAGCTCGCGGGGTTTGCTCTTCGACAGAAGCCTTCGGGAATAATGACTTGGGTATGCCAGTACCGAAATTCGGGAGGCAGGACGCGAAAGCTGGCATTGGGGCGGGTGGGGGTTCTGACACCGGACGAAGCTCGCCAGCGCGCCCGTAAAGCCCTTCTGAGCGTGTCTGATGGAGGCGACCCCTCAGCTGCCCGCCATGAGCGCCGCAAGGACTTGACCATTGCCGATTTGGTCGACCTCTACCTGAGGGAGGGGCCGGCTGATAAGCCGACCAAGAAGGCGTCGAGTTGGGCGATCGATGGCAGCAACCTGCGGCGACATGTCGTCCCCTTAGTCGGGCGCCGGTCGTTGGCGACACTGACCCTGGGTGATGTCCAGCGTCTCCAGCGCGACGTGACGGAAGGTAAGACCAAGGCGGATCTGAAGACCAAGAGGCGGGGACGAGCTAGGGTCGAAGGTGGTCCGGGGACCGCGGCCCGGGCGACGTCGGTCCTGGCCGCGATGTTGGCTTGGGCGGCCAAGCACGGATATCGGGTCGATAATCCCGCCAAGGGGGTTCAGCTTAACAGCCTGCGTCAGCGGGAGCGCTTCCTTACTGGGACTGAGCTGGGGCGGCTGGGTGACGCCATGGTCAAGGGCGAAAAGGAGGGGCTGAACACCAGTGGACTAGCCATCCTGCGGTTGCTGCTCCTGACCGGTGCCCGGCGGAACGAGATTGCCTCCCTGAAGTGGGACTACGTCGACTTCGAGCGCCGCGCCCTGCGAATTCCTGACTCCAAAACCGGGGCGAAGGTGATTCCCCTGGGAGCGCCTGCCCTGTCAATCCTGTCGAAGCTTTCACGTGACGATAAGGTGCCTTGGGTATTCCCGGCCGAGCGAGGTAAGGGCTACTTCGTCGGCACCCCACCCGTCTGGCGTCGGCTCAAGCAGCTTGCCAAGCTCTCGGACGTCCGGATCCACGACCTTCGTCATGGCTTTGCGTCGGTCGCAGTGGCGGACCAGGCGTCCCTCTACCTCGTGGGCAAGGTTCTCGGTCACACCCAGGCGGAGACAACTCAGAGGTACGCTCACCTGCAGCTCGATCCAGTTCGGGCAGTCGCTGATCGGACAGCTAGAAAAATTGCCGGCGCCCTTGAGGGTAGAAAAGGCAAGGTGATCGCTATGCGCCGTGCGAAGGCGTAGCGCAATTAAAGGGAGATGCCATGCCGACGCTAAAGGATCTGGTGCCTGATGCCGAAACCGTTGTTGCACTTGACCCTGAAGAACTTGGGGCCGTTCTCCTGCGAGTGCTGATTGGTCGTAGGGAACATGGAGGAATGTTTCATCCTGGTAACTTCGAGGGAGAACTATTTGGTCAGAGCCAAATGATGTACCCAATCGAACAGCAAGAGCCGGTGTTGGAGGCAATCCGCGAAGCCTTTGCGTGGCTCGAAGGACAGGCGCTTCTCATTTCACCGGACGCTTCGAATGGCCAACGCGGTTGGCGCAAGATTGGAAGAAGGGGGCGTCGCCTCGCCACTAACGAGGGGTTTCAGGCCTACAAGGATGCCGCGACTTTGCCTGAACAACTCCTGCATTCCCGCATCAGGGACAGCGTGTTCTTCAATTTCCAACGAGGCGATTATCAGACCGCTGTCCTCTTAGCCTTTCGCGAAGTTGAGATCCTCGTTCGAGAGAAGAGCGGGATAGTCGATGAGGTCGGGGTCAAGCTAATGCGCAAGGCCTTCGATAAGGACAAGGGGCCTCTTCGCGATCCGAATGCAGAGGACGGCGAACGAGAGGCGCGGGCGCATCTCTTTGCCGGGGCAATTGGAAGCTACAAGAACCCCCATAGCCACAAGTCCGTAAGCCTCTCAGCAAGAGATGCTGTGGAAATGCTGGTCGTGGCTAGCCATCTGCTGGGAGTGGCCGAACGTTCCTAAGGCGGAGAACGTCGATCTGCCTATGTCAGATGATGTTAATTTATCTTTTCAATATATAAAAAGTCGATTTTGTGCCTAATCAGCGCAATATGTCGGATTACTTTTTTTATGTTGTGATGGTCACAGGACTTACGCCTCTTCGGATGACCTGAGTAGATCACCCCCAAGCGCGGTATGCCGCGTCATCTATGGGAAAGGATCTCCTTTTATGATCGATAGCGTTTCGGCCGAACGCCCCCTGAGCCGCCAAGACGCCGCTCAGTTTCTTGCGGAGCGAGGCTATCCCGTCGCTGTCTCGACGCTAGCGAAGTATGCAACCATTGGCGGCGGGCCTGTCTTCGAGAGCTTTGGTCGTAAGCCTCTTTACAAGCCATCTGACCTTTTGGCTTGGGTGATTGAGCGCAGTTCGGGCCCACGTAGGTCAACGTCAGACCTCCGGGCCGCTTAACAAAAACCCCGCCTGTGGCGGCGGGGCGGCAGATGCCGGTTCAGTGTGACAGCGGGAACCTATCTGGCCGCGCTCTCTGCCGCAAGAGAGAGTGTAATGAGCACAACTTTCACTTCTCCATCCGTATATCGAGATGGTCACTATCGAGCCGCGTGGCCGCGCCTACCATGGTGCGCCTTCGGCGGTCGATATCGGTTACCCATGCGGTGTGTAGACCTTGAGGCCGCTGCTACTCGGATCGAGGATCTGTGGAGCCGGCTCGATCTGCCTGATGCGGACCGGCGGTTGCTGCTCAAAGCGGCGCGCGACATCGAGTATCTGAACTGCGGATACGAACCTGCTTCAGGCGAGGACATCTTCTTCGTGTGTGCGTTACTGGGCGAGCTTGAAGGCCGACACTGTGCTCCAAACTGAGATGTCCGCTGGCGCAATCGGCCTCCAAGCTCCCTCGCCCGATAGCCCTCAACCATCGGTGCGAGAGAGCGTGGTTAGTGCTCCAGCACAGGGTTACCCAACTCTTCCGGCCGCGCGCGCCTACATCGCGAAGGGCATAGCCGTATTTTCGATCCGGCCGTGGGACGATCCCGAGCTCGACCCGAAGGAGCGCGGCAAGGCGCCGGCCACCCAGCACGGTCTAAAGGACGCCACGACGGCGGCCGAGACGATTGAGGAGTGGTGGCAGCGCTGGCCGACCAACAACATCGGGATCGCCACGGGTGCAAAGGCCGGCTTTTGGGTCCTGGACATCGACGGCGAAAAGGGAGCCGCCTCACTGGCCGCGCTCGAGACAGAGCATGGCGCCCTGCCCGAGACACCGGAGCAGACGACAGCTCGAGGACGCCACATATGCTTCGCCTGGGACCCTGAGCATCCGATCAAGAACAGCGCCGGCCGCATCGGCGGCAAGTTCGACGAGCGTGGCAAGCTGGTAGAGGCGTCGGGCATCGACGCTCGAGGCGAAGGTGGCTACATCGTGGCCGCGCCGTCGAAGCATGCCACGGGCGTGCACTATGCCTGGCACCCTGAGCGCCGGCCGTCGAAGATGGCGTTTGCCCCAGCGCCGGAGTGGCTGGTCGCGCTGGCGGAGAAGAAGCCGGAGCCGGCGCGCGCGGCGGCTGGACCTCGCCCAGAACGATCTCCAGCCCCAGCAGCCCAACAGGGCTCGCGCCTGATCACGCCGTATGGCGAGAAGATCCTCCGCGAGGAGTGCGAAAAGATCGCCACGGCCGTCGACGGCACGGTTGAGAACACCCTCAACGACTGCTCGTTCCTGGTGGGTACGATCGTTGGCGCTGGCGAGATCAAGGAGGAGATTGCCCGCGCGGCCTTGATCGAGGCCGGCATGAAGGTGGTCAAGCCGCCGTGGACCATCGTGCAGATCAGCGAGAAGGTCGAACGGGCTATGTCGGCCGGCATTCTCAAGCCGCGCGTCAAGCCGGAGCTGCCGCCCAGGCGCTACAGCGCACCAGCGGAATGGCCACAGGCCGCGGTAATCGACATCCGCACGCGCGAGGAGCTACCGAGCGCGCCGATCTCGGAAGAACAGGCTCGCGCCGTTATGGCGAGAGCGAGCGCAGACGACGCCCGACCGCCCAACTTCAGCGACGAAGCTTTGGCTCTTAGATTTGCCGACAAGCATGCCGATGACCTGCGATATGTCGCGAGCTGGGGCGCCTGGCTCCAGTGGACAGGAACGCACTGGCTGCACGACAAGACTTTGCTGGCATTCGATCTCATCCGCCCAGTATGCCGAGGGATCGCCGCGACGTGCGAGCGGGAGAATACTGCCAAGGCTCTGACCAGCGCCAAGACAGTCGCAGCGGTCGAAAAGCTCGCCAAGGCCGATCGGCGGATTGCCGCCACTACAGACCAATGGGACGCAGATCCCTGGTTACTGAACACGCCGGCCGGCGTGATCGACCTTCGGACCGGTCACCTTCGTCAGCACGATCCAAGGGACCATCTGACGAAGATCACAGCTGTAGCACCAGGTGGCGGCGACTGCCCTAACTGGTTGGCGTTTCTAGATCGCGTCACAGCAGGCGATAGAGACCTTGAGGCATTCTTACAGCGCATATTTGGATATGCGCTCACCGGGGATACGTCCGCTCATGCTCTGTTCTTTGCTTTCGGGACAGGCGCGAACGGGAAGTCCGTGGCGCTCGACACCCTGGCGGGCATCCTGGGCGATTACCACCGCACAGCGCCGATCGAGACGTTCACGGCGTCGGTCAGCGAGCGGCACCCTACAGAGTTGGCCGGCCTCCGGGGCGCGCGGCTCGTCACGGCAATCGAGACTGAGGAAGGCCGGCGGTGGGCAGAAAGCCGGATCAAGACCCTCACGGGTGGAGATCGCATCTCTGCCAGGTTCATGCGGCAGGACTTCTTTGAGTTCGTGCCTCAATTCAAGCTGTTGATTGCCGGTAACCACAAGCCGGGGCTTCGGTCCGTCGACGAAGCCATGCGGCGACGCTTCCACCTGATCCCATTCAGCGTGACCATTCCACCGGAAGAGCGGGATCCGGCCCTGCGCGACAAGCTTAAGGCTGAGTGGCCCGGTATCCTGCAATGGATGGTTGACGGATGCCTTGACTGGCAGCGCGACGGCCTTGCCGCGCCCCAGGTCGTGCGAGATGCGACCGCCGCTTACCTAGATGCCGAGGACGCGTTGGCCGGCTGGATCGAGGAAGCTTGCAGCCGCGACCCTCAGGCATGGACGTCAACGACAGTGTTGTTCGCTTCTTGGAAGGCCTGGGCGGACAAGGCGGGTGAACATGTCGGCTCTGTTCGACGGTTCGCTCAGACACTGGAAGCGCGAGGCTTCGACGCTTTTCGTACGAAGACCGGCCGGGGTTTCCAAGGACTTGCCGTGCTGCGCTCCATAGAGGTGCCGCCCCATTGGTCCGACCGGTGAGCGCGAATGGTGACGCTTATGACAGATGATCCCTATATCAACGTAACGCGCGCGCGCGACGCCGATAAGCAGACTTGGCGTCACAAGCGTCACCAGTCCTCCGACGATGGCAAAAGACGGGGGCGAAAGATGACCAATCATGACCAAGACGGTGCTTTGGTCAGCATGGATGACGGCCGCAGAATAGTCGAAGGCCGGCACCGCTTGTTCGCTATACACATGGCTGCCTGCGAGAACTCCGCCAAAGCGGCGCGCCTGGCCGGCTACTCAGATCACCGGGGCACCTCCAAATCGACCGGTTCGCGCCTCATGCAGGACCCGGCCGTCATCGCCATGGTCGAGGAGGAGCGGCAAGCCCGTGCCCATCGCTTGCGGGTCAGCGAGGAGCGAATTGTCGAGGCCTATGCGGCCATCGCCTTCGGGGATTTCCGGTCGGTCGTGCGCTATCACGACGGCAAGGTCGAAATCATCCCATCGGACGACCTCACCGACGATGAGGCGATGCTAGTGGCGAGCGTCGAGACCCGCACACGCACCGATCAGGACGGCAACGTGACCGTCACTACCAGGATCAAGCTGGAAGACCGGCAGCGGGCGTTGGAAGCACTCGCCCGGATCAAGGGCATGTTCTGCGATAGGCTAGAGGTTGAACACGGCGAAACAGGCATCGTCGAGGAGATGGCCGCTATACGCCAGCGCCGCCTCTTGCGGTCGGCCGCGAGCAACGCGGCGCGTCCGGTCGATGCTGGCGTTATCGAGATTGGGCAAGCGGCCGAGACCGTGCACGCTCCCGCCCCCACGCACGACGTCGGGAAAGACGATGTCGAGGCTATCGCGCAACGATCACAGGCACGGAAACGGCGGAATGAACAATGACCTGGTTGCACGACATAGCCACCATCATTGGCTTGATCGTTTTCTTGGGCATTTTTGTCGCCTACCGGCGGCTCGACAGGTGAGGAGATCCTAATGCCCCCGCGTGTAGAACAAGTCCGGCTCGGCGAGGTCGCGTCGCAAGGGACGCGGGCCATCCCTGGCGGCACGGCGACGGCGGCCGACTTTGGTGGTGCCGCCGCGGCCCAACTTATCGACGCTGGCGCAAAGCTCGAGCGAACAGCGGAGACGCTGCAGCGCCGTGTGTTGCAGGTTGCGACGGAGAACAACGAAACGGCAGCCAAGCAGGCTGATACCGAGTTCAACACGGTTATCCGCAATACCCTGTTCGATCCGGAAAAAGGCTACTTCACGCTGAAAGGCAAGGCCGCACTAGACAGCTACCGGCCGACCGAGGATCAGCTCCGCAAACTGCAGGCGGAGCAGGCGGCGAAGATCACCAACCCGGAAGCGCGCAAGATGTTCAGTGAGATCGCAACGCGCCGGTTGGACGCTGCGTTCGACAGCATGGCCAAGCACTCGACGATCGAGCGTCGCCAGTGGATGGACGGTGTGAGCATGGCGCGCGCGATGAACGCGGGCGACGATGCCGTGGCCTATGCCGAGGATGCCGCCAAGCGCGAGGCAGCGCTCAACGTCGGGCGGCAGGAGATCATCAACAGCGGCCGCGACCTGAACGAAGATCCGGAAATCACCAACCGCAAGCTGCGCGAGTACGACACCAAAGCCTACAAGGGCGTGATCGAGCGCATGATCACCACCGACCCAATGGCCGCCCAGCGCTTCTATGAAGAGAACAAGCACCGGATCGACGGGCAGCAGCAGATCGGCCTCGAGCGCACGCTCAAGGAGGCGACCGGTCGGCGGCGCGCGGAAGACGATGCCAACTCCATCATGTCGCCTGTCCCGACCGGCGAGCGCGGAAACAACATCGGCAACATCGTCAAATCCAAATACCAGTACGCCGGCGGCAAGGGGAAGAGCGACGGGCCTTTCGAGACGTTCACGACGCCGGAGCATGGCGTCGCGGCGGCGGCGCAGACGATCGACGCCAAGGCCAAGCAGAACGGCGGCGCCATCACGCCGCTCGAGCTGATCGGCGGCAACAGCAAGGTCGGCGGCTGGGCGCCGGCAGACGACGGCAAGGACCCGCTGCTTAAGGGTAACAACCCGAAGTCCTACGCGGCCGTGATCGCCAAGGCCGCGGGCATTGGCATCAACGACCCGCTGCCGCTCAACGATCCGGAGAAGATGGCGGCCGTCCTCAAGGCGATGAACCGTCACGAGCATGGCAAGCAGACCGGACCGGATGCGGCCTATGCGGCGGGCCTGAAGATCGCCCGCGGCGAGGCGGCTGCGCCGGATGGGGCGAAGCCCGCGCAATCTCCGGAAGCCAAACCGGTCAAGACCTCGACGGACCCGCATGAGGTGGCGCGCGAGATAGAGGCGAACTTTGCCGGCTATGTCGAGGAGATGAAGCGGCTCTATCCCAACGATCCGGAGCGCCGTGACGCGGGCATCGCCATCTTGCGCCAGCGGAAGGCGCTGGCAGAGGAAGCCTACACAGCGCAACTTAAGGTGGACACTGAGAATGCGTGGAAGATCGCCATCACGCCGGACCCCCAAGGGGTGCGCGCCACGTCGATCGATGCCGTGCCGCCGGCGCTGTGGATCAAGCTGACGCCGCAGACGCAGGAGGCTCTTACCCGGCAGTTCGCGCACAACCTCAAGGGGACGCAGATCGCGACCGATCAAAACGCCTGGTATGAGATCCAGCGCGGTCTTTCGAGCGACGATCCGAACGTCCGCCAAGCGTGGAGCCGCAAGAACCTGCTCGAGTATCGGGGGCAGCTCTCGCCGTCCGACTTCCAGGAGCTGGCCAAGATGCAGGGCGCCATCTCGAAAGGCGATCCCGATGGACACCTGACGGCGGTGCGCGGGGTCAACCAGTTGGTCGACGATACGTTGCGCAAGCTCAACATCGACCCGACGCCGAAGGAAAGCTCATCTCCGACCAGTGACGCCGCGAAGGCCGCGAAGTTCCGGCGCGCCGTTCAAGATCAGTTGACGGCCCTCGAGACGGTGCAGGGTAAGAAGGCGTCGCCGGAGCAGACGCAGCAGATCGTCGACGCCATGACTAAGGAAGTCGTAACCGGCAAAGGCTGGCTGTGGGACAACAAGAAGCGCCGCTTTGAGGTGACGATCGAGGATGTGCCGGCGGAGGAGAAAGCGAAAATCATCGACACGCTTACCCGCAGCCGCTGGCCGATAACAGATGCAAACATCATCGAACTTTTCTCACGCAACAAGGCAAGGGCGACCAAATGAGCAAGGAGCATGACATTGTGGCTGTACTCCCTATGGGCGAGGGCCCGGTAAACGAATACGACAGCATCATTGTCGAACGTGACCGCGAGTTCGAAGAACTCATCCGCTTGGGAAGCGCTGAGCAGATTGATGACCATATACTCGACCAGGCGGGAGCCACCACGGACCAAATCTGTGGTCAGCTTGCACCTTTAACCGGGTTCGCCGTCGCGTCATCCACTCGCATGCAACAACGTCGAGCAGACATCACTTTTCGACCTGCAACAGATGACGACTGCATCGCTCTGGCTAGTACGATGCGGCTGGCCGATCGAGATGAAGTCGCGTCCTTTTCAGGGCGTTCACCGCTCGAAGCTTTGCGCTCGAGCTTGTCAGTTAGCACGCACGCGGTTGCAGCCGTCGATCGCGAAGGGCGCATCATCTGCATGTTCGGCGTGGGGTCTGTCGGCTTCATGTCGGATTGCGGATGCCCCTGGTTGCTGGGCTCCGATCTGATCGACGTGCATTGGCGGCTATTTGTTCGGCTGTCGCGTAGATATCTAGCCGCAATGTTGAATGAGTACGATTGGTTATCGGGACTGGTCAGCAAACGCCACGATCAATCCATCCGATACCTTCGATGGCTCGGCTTCTACGTCGGACGGCACCCTACATTCATCAATGGTCATGAGTTCCTTGCCTACAATCTAAGGAGATAACTATGTGTGAACCAACGACGCTAGCCGCACTAAGCCTTGCTGCGACGGCTGCCGGCACCGGTATGAGTGCCATTGGCTCCATGCAGCAGTCGCAGGCCCAGGCGCAGGCCGCTCGTTATCAAGCGGCCGTTGCGGAGAATGCGCAGACTTTAGCCAATTGGCAGGCCAAGGACGCGGAGAAGCGCGGCCAGATCGCCGAGGATGCGCGCCGCACCAAGACGCGCCTGCAGATCGGTGCCCAGCGGGCCGCCCTGGCCAGCATGGGCGCGGACATCAACGAAGGTAGCAACCTCGACATCATCGGCGATACGGCCGCCGTGGGTGAGCAGGATGCTTTGACGATCCGGAGCAACTTTGGTCGCGAGGCATATGACCGGCGCATCGCTGCAACGACTTATGCCGGCGAGGCCGCTCTTGCCCGTGGGAAGGCGTCTAACTTCGATGGCACGTCTTGGGTTGGCGTTGGAGCGAACCTTATCGGCGGAGCTTCAACGGTGTCAGACAAGTGGCTCCGCTATAAGACAAACATTCCAGGCTGGTGATCCTGGTCTCCGAATGGAAAGGTTCACGGCATGACTTTCATTCTTACTTTGCTGGTGTTCGCTGGCGGCAATGTCGCCCTTACATCGGTGGAATATCGGACTGCAGTAGCGTGTGAGGCAGCAAAGGATGTAGCCACCCGTACCTTTGCTGTGACCAGCGCAACCAGAGTGGTCGGTATTTGCACGGAAAAGGGTTGATAATAGGGGCGGCGCTTGAGCTTCGGCCAACTGTTGCGATTTGCTCAAGCCTTGTGATCCGCAGCGTGTAGTGACATCGTCGCGCTTAACTTCATTCTGCTTTGCGACGATGATAGCGCCCAAGACGCCCATCCCGACTAGCACGGTTATCACTGACGCATTAACCGACCTGGAGCGTCAGCGGGTTGCCCATGAGCAGCGGGCAGCAGTGGTAGCCAAAGACCCCCAAGCTGAGCACGCCGACCGGTACTCGATCTGGAGTGGCGAGGCACTTGAGCAGGAGACGCGCAACGTACGCCTGGACATGGCGTTCGGCGACCCAATCTCGATCCGCGATCAGGCGGAGCTACTCATCAGCATTATGCGGGATATTATCACCAAGACCAAGGAACCCCACCTCGGCGAAATCAAACAGAGGATCGAAGCTCGGCGCATAGCCGATTTTGGCCGGCGCCATCTTACTCGGCTCAACGGCAAGATGCCGAGCGGCACCCGCAAGGTTAAGAAGCTTCGCTAGCCCCTCGTCTTCCCTGCAATATAGAGAATGTCAGGCGTGCGAGTGTTCCTATGCCGACCGCGGTAACCGACCGCTTCTCTTCCTTATTCCATCTTCGATCAGTTTCCTGATCGCCTCCGAGCGCGACATCCCTTCGTTGGCCGCCCAGGAATCTAGGGCCTGGCTCATTTTCTTAGGCATTCGCACGATGACGGTGACCGTTGCGTCTATAGTCACCGGGCGTCCTGCTTTCTTCACGTTAGTCGTCTTTGCCATTATGTAATACCGAATTGACAGATGAATTAATTGTGTAATACATAATGTCTGTTCGGTCAAAGCAGCAGATTGATGCTGATGTGACCTGGTGCGTGGAGGACGTCGAAAATGGAAACACAGCGCTTCAGTGATCCCGTTCAGGTTGCTTGGGACGCATATCAACGTGCAATTGCAGAGTACGACTGTGCGGCCATTCAGGGACGCAGTACGGACCAAGCCGAATGTTCAATGCAGAAAGCGGAAGAGTGCATTGCAACAACGTCTACAACGACACTGGTCGGCATATTGCGCAAGCTGGAGCTGATTTCTCACGTAGAAGCCTATGACAGGGACATCAAGGGGGGGACGAACTTGATCGCTCCTCGTGTGGTGCTCGGTCTCATCCGAGACTTGAAAGTAGAGCTGGGTGCCACCTAAAGACCCATTGGAACTGCCTCGCGGGCAGCTCCTAGATCGGCAATAGCGGCGTTGGGGCGGCGCGCGAGCCGGCGAACGCCCGAGGCGTTATCGCTACTTTGCGTACTCTTCGGCCGCGATGGCGAAGTTCAGGTTCTGTGCGTCTTTCCGCATCCAGGTAGTGATTCCAAGCAGGTGGCCCTGCCCATCGAACAGGCCGCCACCAGATGAGCCTTTGGAAATCGGAGCGGAGGTTTGAAGGAGCCGGTCGCCGTCAATTACTCTCTTCGATGAAACAATACCTTCGGCGATTGTAAGATCGAAACCCTGAGGGGCGGCGATTGAAAATGCTCGTTCGCCAACCTTAATGTCAGAGAATGGCCGCACACGGACCCATTTTTGCAAAGGCGTGGCGCTGGTGAGCACACAACGATCATCAGTTGAATTTGACGACGATAGCCTTGCGACATTTCGCCGGGCGTTCTGCTCAAGTATCACTTCTGTATTCATTCCTAGAACGTGGCAGTTCGTAAGCAACTCGTGTTCACCAACGGCCACGGCTGATCCCAAAGCAGTTTCGGTATGGACGACAAAAACCGCGGCGGACACGCGCTCGAAGACCTCACGCGCTTTAAGCTCAGAACCATCGCCTAGAGCTAGTTGAATTGAAGCTGTTTTGCCTGTGTTGTCGATCTGGACGCGCGGTGTACGAGGAATCTGCATCTGGCTGGAAGCCATTCTGGGTTCCTCCGGTGCCGTCGGTGTGGCGGTGCCGCTGGTAAGCTGTAACAGCATGGGCTTTGAACCGTAACCTGATTCCGGTAGGCCGCTTGCCCTTTGCCACGATACGATTGCAGCTCTGGACATAGGACCAAATACGCCATCCAGCGTGGCGCTAGGCGGCAGGTATTGCTTGATTTGCAGAGCACGTTGAATTGCGATTGTGTCTGCCGGCTCCAAAATGGCTTCGTCGCGCGCGGCACCCGAAGTTTGTGCGATCAAGGATAGGCGTTGCCGCTGAAATTGCCCCTTTATGCAAGTCACCTCTTGCGCGTTTGGCCCTCTCTGAATTGTTCCGGTTTTGGGAATGCCGCATAGTTCAATGAGAGTGACAACGAGTGCATTCGCATCGGCAACCATGGTTTTGCGTTGCTCCGCGTCTCTGCTCTCACGCAGAGCTTGATACGCAATCACATAGGAAAGCTCGGTGTAGGCTAGCTCTCTGTTGCTACAAATCATCTGCGCGAGAGGCTGAGATGAAACTGCCTTCGCGCCACAGTCGAAGCTGGGTCCAGCGCCACTAGTGGACTGATCAGAGAAGGCGACTGGTGGTGCAACAGATTGCCCACCTTCGGCTGGCCTCGATCGCGCGGAGCCATGAGAGGGGCTGCCATCATTGGCGCTATTGCGTGGATTGTTCACACGGAATGGGCCGGGCTCAGTGCGCAAGCTTGCGCCGGTCGGCTTTAACCAGCCGTTTATACTCGCTCTGAGCGAGTAGAGTTCTGCAGCAGCCTCCGGAGGAATATCGCTCCAGATCGAAACTCGCGGACGCGCCTGCGCTGCCAGGCTAATATCAAATTGCAGGGCAACCATTTTGCCAGTCCGAAGGTCGATCGCGAAGTACCCTTCCCGCGAACCACATGAATGTGGCTGACATCCACGTCCAACAAGCCATCGGCGATCCATCAATTCCATCGGGCCTGCGACACCAATGTGGTCCCGAAACTCCTTGAAGGAAGCCTCCCCCACCATACGCACTAGCGGCGCCCGCTTAGTTGTATCCGAGAGAAAATCGTGCGGATACTTGCCGATCAAAGGCGATAGGTCTGGCGCCGCCTGTTCAGGCTTCTCCCAAACGAGCTTTCGCTTACGATCATAGATGTACGTAGTAGGAACGCGATCACCGAGCTTGTTTTGCTCGTAGTTGTCGCCCGTGAGCTCATATAGTCCGGCGCCAGTCTCTTTGACTGTCGGGCCGGGAAGATTCGACAAAAGAAATAGCCCTCCCAGATCAAAGAAGGGAGTCGTGCCGACGTCGACAATGGCGACGCCGGGCAAGCAGCAATTGCCGCCACCATGAGTGAAGTAGGACACCAACACCGGCGCCTGTAGCGATGGGTAAGCCCCCACCAGTCCGGCCGTCCAGTTGTTACCCAGGATTGTTTGGCCTAGTCGAACGACAGAACAGCTATCCGGCGAACAAACCGGATTGGACTCTTTGCGGACGGAGAACCGGCCTGCTGGAGTCTCAACGCTGTCCCCCTTTATTGCCTGAAAAGGCTGCTGAGCGTGAGCGGCGCCGGTCAGGATCGCTAATGTGAATAGGACTGATACGATCAGCTTCATTGCCATATCCTCAACATGCGCACCCCGGCGACGTTCTGCAGGTCTTCTTCGTGCTGATGCAGGTATCACCACAGGGCTGGCCTTTCGTGCAGCGCTTGCAACAAGACCGCGTTTGTCGGGGGGGCTCGCTCCACCAATCGGCCATCGCCGGCCGATCAGGCCAGGGCGTGTAGTCAGCAGCATATGCCGGAAAACTCATTAGAGCGACGACCACTGCCAAACTGCGCATAGCCTCCCCCAAGGCGGTCGTATTAGACTGTCACTTTACCACCGAACGGCACTGTTCTTACAAGAGAGGCCGGCGGCCGGGCGAAGGGGGCACGATGCTGGGGAAGATTGGAACACTGGCGCTAGGCGCACTGTTGGCCCTAATGGCCGCATGCTCTCCGCCTCCTCCGCCACCCCAGCCGGTTCGCTACACAGCACCGGTCGATACTCGCATGTCGACCAATGAGCTCTCGCGCAAGCTCGAGGTTGGGATGACAGAAGCCCAGGTACTGGCCCTGAGGGAACCAGACAGAGTGACAGTATCGACTTGCGGCTCAAACACGCCGCGGCCGTGGAAGTGCCGCACTTACCAGTACGGCTCCTCCCTGCACATCTTGTTTCAAGAGATCAACGGACGCTGGCTCGTCAACGGATGGTTCTAACGAGCCAACCTCGGCAGGAGGATAGTTTTGCGGCTGAGCGTACTGCTTATGGCGACCGTCCTATCCCTGCCAGGGACTGACGCACTTTGCTGGGGCGCCACTGGCCACGAGTGGGTTAGCGGTATTGCGGTTGAGAAACTGCCGGATACTGTTCCGGCGTTCATTCGGACGCCTGAGGCAGCCGCTGAGATTGCGGTAATGGGGCGCGAGCTGGACCGATCGAAGGGCGCCGGAAAGACGCACGACGCCGAGCGGGACCCCGGTCACTACGTTGACCTAGCCGACGATGGTTCTGTC
>CALROF020000055.1:0-29791 GCA_943369775.1 Reyranella massiliensis 521 | reverse complement strand
CGGCTATCGGGCTTCACGACGCAGACCACGCAGCTCATGCCCGGCAGTTCGTCGAGTTCGCCGAACTTCACGGGATGGCTGCTGCCTGGCGTGAACAGGAGCTGCAGGTCGGGCGAGGCAAGGCCTTCGCGGCTGTCGCAGAAGACCTGGGCGGCTGTAACGCCGAACGTCAACGCGCCGCGGCCGGTGAGGGCGAAGCGCAGGATCTCGGGTAGCACGCGCGGGAAACGCGCGATCTGATTCATCGTCTCCGCTCCGCGCACGCGATGGACGACACGCACCACGTAGTGGTCGATCAGGTTCGCGCCAACCCCCGGCAGATCATGGACGACGGGGATGCCGAGCGACTGCAGATGCGCTGCCGGCCCGATGCCGGAGATCTGCAGGATGTGTGGTGAGTTCACCGCGCCACCCGCCACGATCACCTCGCGGTTGGCGCGCACCTCGGTGAGATTGCCGCCACGCTGGAAGGTGGCGCCGACACAGCGCTTGCCCTCGAACAGCAGCTTGCCGGCTTGGGCGTCGGTCTCGACCCTGAGGTTCGGGTAGCGACGGGCCTCGCGCAGGTAGGTCTGCGCCGTCGAGCCACGCCAGCGTCCGCGCCGCGTCATCTGCGAGTAGCCGACGCCGTAGCGCTGCTTGCCATTGAGATCGGGGTTGAAGGGAAAGCCGGCCTGTTGCGCGCCTTCGACGAAGCGATGGGTGAGTGGCAGGATGGTACGATAGTCCTCGACCTTGAGCGGCCCGCTCTGGCCACGCACGCTCGCATCGCCGCCCTGCGCGTACTGCTCGGACTGCATGAAGAAGGGCAACACCTCGTCCCAACTCCAGCCACGGCAGCCCATTTGCGCCCAGCCATCGAAGTCGGCCGGTGCACCGCGCACATAGAGCATGCCGTTGATCGAGCTCGAACCGCCCAGGGTGCGGCCGCGTGGCCAGTCGATGCGGCGCTCGCCCGAACTCTTCTCCGGCTCGGTGGTGAAGTTCCAGTTCACGACCGGATGGCGGATCAGCGAGCGCACACCGGCCGGGATATGGATCATCGGATGGGTGTCGCGCGGGCCGGCTTCGAGCAGGATCACCGACGTGCCGGTCTCGGCCAGCCGCGCGGCAACGGTGCAGCCGGCCGATCCGGCTCCTACGACGACATAATCCGCCTGCATGGCGTTTACTCCCCTCAGAGCGTGCCCGAGCGCTTCTCGCGCGCGACGAAGTAATTGGTCGGCGCGAGCTCCGGGTCTTCTATATCCATCATGTTCTGGAAATGGCGCGCGACGTCGGCGGTGAAGAGGTCGTGCGAGATCGCTTGCACGACCCTGGTGGACCCGACGAACAACCCCGGGATATCACCGGCCAGCGCGCCGTGGCTCAGGATGCTGCCCCAGTTGAAGAGATGGATGTTGGCGAGCAGTGGCGCGCGGCCCGGCTCCTTCTCGACCAGCTCGAACCCGCGGCCGAGGTAGGGATAGCGAGCGGCCTCGGCATTCGCTCTGGCTTCCTCCGGTGTCCTCACATCGGCCCACAGCTTGGCGTCGGGCGAGAAGGCCGCCAGCTCCGCGACCCGCGCGAGATCGACGTCGAAGCCGGTACCCATCAGCACGACGTCGAAGCGTTCCGTGCCCTTGGTCGTCCTCACCGTGACTCCGTCGGCATCGATCGCGAGATCGAGCCAGGGTTCGCCGAAGCGGAAGGAGAAGCCCGCGAGCTTCTGCGATCGCAGGACCGACTCGTGCGGTGGAGGTGAAGCGGCCGACAACATGTAGGTGTAGATCTTCCAGCGCCAATCGTCGTCCAGCATGCCCTGACCGCGCTGGAAGCCCGGGAACGACACGCCCTTGGACTTGTTGACCTGTGGCAGGTGTGGCCGACGCGCAAAGCAGATCGCCTCCCGGGCACCGGCTTCAAGCGCGGTGCAGGCATTGTCGATGGCAGTTGCGAGCACGCCCAGCACGCCGATGCGCTTGCCGACGAGCTTGGCGAAATCGATGTCTTCCAGGGTGTGGAACACGCGGCCGGCGCGCTTGGGGTCGGCCGCGTCAAACGATGGAAAGGACGGCCAGCGGAATCCGGCGGCGCCGTCGCGGCCATTGGCCATCACCAGCTTGCGCACATGAATCGTTTCGCCGGTCGAGAGCGTTACCTTCAGGAGATCGCCAGCCGGCTCGACCTTCTGCAAGCCAACATCGTTTTCGACCTGCAGATCGACGATCCGGCGTACCCACAGGAGATAGCGCAGCCAGTCGAGCCGATCGATCTTGTAGAGATTCTCCCAGCCGTCACGCCCATGCTGCGCTTCATACCAAGCGCGAAAGGTGAGGGAAGGCACGCCAAGATCGGGACCTGTCAGATGCTTGGGCGAGCGCAGGATCGGCATGCGCGCCGTGGTGTTCCAAGGGCCTTCGTGGCCATGCCCATTGCGTTCGATCACGCGGATATTGCGGATTCCCTCGCGCAGCAGGCCGTAACCCACTGTCTGCCCGCACATGCCGGCGCCCACCACCAGCACGTCGAGCACGCGCTTGCCGTCGGGCCCGGTGCGTTCGGGCACCCAATTGGCTGGCGGATAGTTCAGCCTGAGGAGATCGTGGCGCGCTGTTTCTTCCAGCGCATCCAGGCCTAGCGATTGCGGCTCGACAAGAGCGACCATACCGTGTTTCTCACCCTATTCTGGTTCCATAGCAGGGACGCAGAGCGGAAGGGAGAAGAGTCTATGCGCGGTCGTCAGGTTTTCTTCGAGACGCTGGCCAATCATGGTGTCGATCGAATCTTCGGCAATCCTGGCACGACCGAGAGCCCATTGCTCGACTCGCTGCTCGATCATCCGCAGATCAAGTACATCGTTCATCTGCACGAAGGCGTCGCGACCGGCGCCGCCAACTTCTATGCCCAGGCGAGCGGCAAGACCGCGTTCGTAAACCTGCATGTGGCGCCGGGCCTCGGCAATGCGATCGGCGCCATCTACAGCGCGTGGAAGAACAACTCGCCGATGGTCGTGACCGCCGGCCAGCAGGACACGCGGCTACGGCTGCGCGATCCCGTGCTCGGCCACGATCTTGCAGCGATCGCAGCCCCTGTCACCAAGTGGAGCGTGCAGGTCGAGCGTGCCGACGAACTAGGTCCGATTCTCCAGCGCGCGTTCAAGATCGCCAACGAGGCGCCAGCCGGTCCGGTGTTCGTAGCCCTGCCCATCGACGTGATGGAGCAGGAAACCAACGTGCCTGCTGGCAAACCCGGCCATTCCTTTTCTGCGACGCGCCCCGATCCGGCTGGCATCGCCGCGATGGCCAAGCTGCTGGCGGGGGCCAAAGCGCCGGCCATCGTTGCCGGCGACGACATCGCCCGGGCCAGCGCGCATCGGACCCTGGTGAAGCTTACCGAGAAGGTCGGCGCCTCGGTGTGGTTCGAGGGCCTGCGCGGTCAGAACTCCTTTCCGACGGATCATCCGGCGGCGCGCGGCACTCTGGCTTTCGATGCCGCGGGCATCGCCAAGCAACTCGCAGGCAACGACCTCGTGCTGATGGTGGGCGGTCCCTTCTTCGAAGAGGTTTGGTACGCGCCAGGCTCGCCGTTCGCTGCTGGCACCAAGGTGCTGCAGATCGAAGCTGCACCGTCGCGACTTGCCTACAATTTTGCGCTCGATGCCGGTGTGGTGTCGGATGTCGGTGCGGGCCTGGAGGCGCTGATGAGCGCACTGGGTTCCCAGGAAGTGTCAGGCGCGAAGCAGCGCAACGATGCGCTCAAGGCCCAGAAGGAAGCCGATGATGCGGCGCAGAAGGCCCGCGTCGAAAAGGCCTGGGCGCGTACGCCGACCTCGATGGCGCGGGCCATGGCGGAGATCCGCGCCGGTTCGCCCAAGGACGTGATCGTGGTCGACGAGACCATCACGGCCAATCTCGACCTGTTCAAGGCTTTCACCTTCGCTGGCCCGGGCGACTACTACAGCGGTCGCGGCGGCGGCATCGGGCAAGGATTGTCAGGGGCCATCGGCGTTGCGGTGGCCGAGAGCAAGCGGCCGGTCCTCTGCATCTCGGGCGACGGCTCGTCGATGTACTCCATCCAGGCTCTGTGGACGGCAGCGCATCACGATCTGCCGATCGTGTTCGTGATCCTGGCGAACCGCGAGTACCGCGTGCTGAAGCACAACATCGATGCCTACCGTGCCCGCTTCGACGTGAAGTCGAACAAGCCCTACATGCACATGGATCTGAACGGCCCAACCATGGGCTTCGTCGACATGGCGAAAGGCATGGGCGTCGCCGGCACCTATGTCGCCAAGGCGGACGACATCAAGGCGGCGGTGGCGGCGGCCTTCAAGTCGGGCAAGCCGCACCTGATCGAAATCGAGATCGAAGGAAAGCGCTAGGACAAGGGCGCGCGGCTTTCGTCGCGCGCCCTTCTCATCCTTATTTCTGGAACGCCCTGACCTTCGCTTGGTGCGCGCGCGCGGCGGCCGTGAGCATGGGCAGATCATTGCCGGAGAGCAGGAAGCGCATGCCTTTCTCCGTGTAGAGCTTCAGCAGCTCTTCCGTGTAAGCGCCGCCCATGCCCGGCCATTTGCCGTGCTTCTTGCAAGCGGCCACGACCTTATCGACGGCGGCCTGGATCTTCGGATTACCGGTGTCGCCGGGAATGCCCATTTCCATCGAGAGATCGCTCGATCCCATCAGAAGACAGTCGATGCCGGGCACGGCGGCGATGGCCTCGGCGTTCTCGACTGCCTTGGGCGTCTCGATCATCACGGTGATCAACGTGTTGTCGTCGATCTTGGTGGTCATCTCGCCGAGCGGCATGGGGGCGTAGTCGAACTGCGCCTGGCCGCCGCCGACCGAGCGATGGCCGCGCGGTGGATAGCGCAGCTTGTCAGCGATCTCCTTTGCTTCCTCAGGCGTGTCGACGTGCGGGATCACGACGCCGAGGGCGCCGCCGTCGAGCACGCGCGTCGCCATGGTGAGTTCGCCGTAGGGCACACGCACGATCGGAGCGATGCCGGAATCCTGCGCGGCCACGGAAATCTCGCAGGCAGTTTCGATCGACATCGAGCCATGCTCGAGGTCGATGAACAGCCAATCGAAACCCGCCGCTTTCATTACCTTGATGATGTCGACGTTGCGGACCAGCCGGATGCCGATACCGATCGACAGTTCGTTCTTCTTCAGCCGCGCCTTGGCGGCATTGACAGCGATGGCCATATCTCCTCCCGATGCGATTTCTGGACATTAGTCCTTTGGAGGATAGGCTAGTCACCATGAGCTTCCATGTCGAACGAATCGACCATGTCGTGTTGCGCGTGCGCGACCTCGAAGCGATGGTCCGTTTCTATGAGCAAGCCCTGGGCTTCAAGGAAGAGCGCCGGTTGGAAAGGCTGGGCCTGGTGCAGATGCGGGCCGGGGCGTCGCTACTGGATTTGATCGCTGCAGAGCGTGCGAACGGCGCGCCGAACATGGATCACCTATGCTTCCGTGTGCAGCCCTTTGATCGTGACGCCATCGTCACGCGATTGGCGCCATTTGGGGTATCGGTCGGCGAAACCGTCGAGCGTTACGGTGCGGAAGGCAACGGACCCTCTGTCTATTTCGACGATCCCGAGGGCAACCAGATCGAGCTGAAAGGTCCGTCATACGAAGCGGTCGCGCATTAAGGCTTGGCCGCCCTTGCACATGATGTGATAGCCTCCCGGCCAACGGGGAAGAAAAACACACGCCCGCACGTGTCGAGTCTGGGAGGACTTTCATGCGCACTCGTCTGGCATACGTTGCCAGCGGCTTAGCCGCTTTTGTTATTGCGTCACCTGCGTTCGCACAGAAGCAGGGCGGAACGCTCCGCATCTCTCATCGTGACAATCCGCCGAGCGCATCGATTCACGAAGAAGCGACGATCTCCGTCGTCCAGCCGTTCATGGCGGTGTTCAACAATCTCGTGGTCTTCGACCCCAAGGAGAAGATCAACAGCCCTGACAAGATCGTTCCCGATCTCGCCGAAAGCTGGTCGTGGAACCCTGATCAGACCAAGCTCACCTTCAAGTTGCGCTCGGGCGTGAAGTGGCATGATGGCAAGCCCTTCACTGCGAAGGATGTGAAGTGCACCTGGGATGCGTTGAGCGGCAAGGCCGACGAGAAGTCGGATCTGATTCGCAAGAACCCGCGCAAGGTCTGGTACAACAATCTGAAGGAAGTCACTGTCGGTTCCGACACCGAAGTCACCTTCACGCTCGCCCGACCCCAGCCTTCCTTCATGTCGATGCTGGCTGCTGGCTATTCACCGGTCTATGCCTGCCACGCGCAGGGCCGCGACATGCGTTCCAAGCCGATCGGGACGGGGCCGTTCAAGGTCGTCGATTTCAAGCGCAATGAGTCGATCAAGCTCGTGCGCAATCCCGACTACTGGAAGAAGGGCCAGCCCTATCTCGACGCGATCGACTGGAAGATCGTACCCAACCGCAGCACGCGCATGTTGGGTTTCGTTGCCGGCGAATTCGACATGACGTTCGATTCAGACGTGACCTTCCCGCTGCTGAAGGACATCAAGGCCCAGAAGGCCGATGCGGTCTGCGAAGCGCGGCCAAGCAACGTCAACCAGAATATCCTGATCAACCCGGAATCGCCGCCGTTCGACAAGCCCGAAGTGCGCCGTGCGCTCGTCATGTCGATCGACCAGAAGCCGTTCAACGATATTCTGTTCCAGGGCAACGCCCTGAGCGGAGCGGCCATGCTGCCGCCACCTGCCGGTTTCTGGGGCATGCCGAAGGAGATGCTGGAGACGCTGCCGGGCTTCGCGGCCGACGTCGAGAAGAGCCGCGCGGAGGCCCGCAAGATCATGGAAGGCCTCGGCTACTCCAAGGACAAGCCGCTCAAGGTCAAGGTGTCGACGCGCAACATCGCCATCTATCGCGATCCTGCCGTCATCCTGATCGACCAGCTCAAGCACGCATACATCGAGGCGGAGCTTGACCCGATCGACACGACGGTCTGGTACACCAAGGTTCAGCGCAAGGACTATCAGCTCGGCATGAACCTGACGGGACTTGGCGTCGATGACCCGGATACGGCCTTCTACGAGAACTTCTACTCGACGTCGGACCGCAACTACACGGCCTACAAGAATCCCGAGATCGACAAGCTGATCGACCAGCAGTCGGCCGAGGCCGATCGCGAGAAGCGCAAGAAGATCGTCTGGGAGATCGAGAAGAAGCTCGCCGAGGACGGCGCGCGGCCGGTCATCGTGCACAACGTCGCTGCGACCTGCTGGTCGCCGCAACTGAAGGGCGTCCTGCTCCAGCACAACAGCATCTACAACGGCTGGCGTTTCGAGGACATGTGGCTCGACCGTTGAACGGTCCTTCCAGCCGCCGCTAGGGAAAGGAAAAGATGGGGGCCTATCTCACTCGCCGCTTTCTGCTGATGGTGCTGACACTCTTCGGAATGTCGATACTCATCTTCGTGATGCTGCGCCTCGTGCCGGGCAATGTCGCCGACATCCTCGTGGATTCGGCCGGCATTGCCGACCCGAAGGAGAAGGCCAAGATCATCGCCGAGCTCGGTCTCGATCGGCCGATCTTCGATCAGTACCTGCAGTGGATCGGTGGCCTGACGCGCGGTGACCTGGGCTTCGCCTATGTCTCCGAGCGGCCGGCGATTGAGGAGATCGCGCCACGCATCCCGATCAGCGCCAAGCTGGCGGGGCTGGCGCTATTCTTCTCGGTGATCCTGGGCGTGCCGCTCGGCGTCATCAGCGCGGTACGCCAGAACACTGCTCTCGACTATTTCTTGCGTATCTTAAGTCTCAGCGGCCTGTCGTTGCCATCGTTCTGGCTTGGGCTGCTGATCCTCATGGCGTCGGTCCAGTGGTTCGGCATGATCCCGATCTACACCAACGAGCCACGAAGTTTCATCGACGAGGTGTTGCTGCTCAGCATTCCCGCTGCGGCGGTGGGCTTCCGCAGCTCGGCCCTGATCATGCGATTGACGCGCTCCTCGATGCTCGAGGTCCTGCGGCAGGACTATATCCGCACCGCGCGATCCAAGGGGGCGTCGCAGACCTCGGTCAACTACGAGCATGCATTGCGCAACGCTCTTCTTCCGGTCGTCACCATTATCGGCATCGAGGCGGCCTTCCTGGTCGGTGGCCTGATCGTTACGGAGACGGTGTTCAACATTCCTGGTGTCGCACGCTTCCTCGTCGAGGCGATCCTGTGGCGCGACTATCCGATCGTGCAGAACCTCGTGATGCTGATCGCCTTCATCGTGGTGATGGTGAATTTCCTGGTCGATATGGCCTACATGGCCCTCGACCCGCGCATCAAGTTCGCGGACTGAGGGGGCCTCGATGGCTATTATCAACCACGAAGCCGAACTGGCCCGCGCCGGTGCCAACGTCTCGTCGACCGGCGGCCAGATCCTTTTCCTGGCGCGCCGCTATCCGCTCGGCGCCGTCGGAGCACTGATCGTCCTCCTGTTCATCTTCACTGCGGCGTTCGCCAACTTCATCGCGCCGATGGATCCGACGACGACGAACGCCAAGTTCTCGTTGGCCAAGCCCGGCAGCCTGTATTGGCTGGGGGCGGATTTCATGGGCCGCGACATGTTCAGCCGTATTGTCTACGGCGCACGCATTTCGCTGGCGGTCGGCGCCGGCGCCACCCTGCTGGGCGGCGTGCTCGGCGTCGCGATCGGGCTGATGTCCGGCTACCTCGGCGGCTGGTTCGATCTCGCCACGCAGCGCGTCATGGACATCATGCAGTCCCTGCCGCTCCTGGTCATGGCGCTGGTCATGGCGGCATCGCTGGGGCCGTCGCTCGAGAATACGATCATCGCGATCGCCATCCCGCTGGTGCCGAGCGTGGCCCGCGTCGTGCGATCGAGCACCTTGTCGCTCCGCGAACAGCCCTTCGTCGAGGCGGCGCGCGCCGTCGGCATGGGCGAGGTGCGTATCGCGGTGCGCCATGTGTTGCCGAACACGCTGGCGCCGTTGATCGTGCTGGCGACTGCGCAGCTCGGCTCGGCCATCCTGACCGAAGCCTCGCTTTCGTTCCTGGGCCTCGGCATTCCCGAGCCCTATCCGTCATGGGGTCGCATGCTTTCGGAGTCGGCCGCGGAATATGTTCGCACGGCGCCGTGGCTGGTGATCTTCCCGGGCGTCGCCATCAGCCTCACCGTGTTCGGTACGAACTTGCTGGGCGATGCGCTGCGCGACATCCTCGACCCCCGCCAGCGTACCTGAGGGTAGCGTAGATGAGTTCTCTTCTGGAGGTCGAAGGCCTCGGTACTTGGTTTTATACGCGGCAGGGTATCGTCAAGGCAGTCGACGGCGTCGATTTCCAGGTCGATGCTGGCGAGACCCTGGCGATCGTCGGCGAATCGGGGTGTGGCAAGAGCATGACGGCGCTGTCGTTGATGCGATTGATCCCGAGCCCACCGGGCCGCATCGTTTCGGGCGCGATCAAGCTCGGCGGCCGCGATCTCCTGAAGATCAGCGAAGAAGAGATGCGCAGCGTGCGCGGCAACGAGATCTCGATGATCTTCCAGGAGCCGATGACGTCGCTCAATCCGGTGATGACGATCGGCAAGCAGATCTCCGAAGCGCTGATCCTGCACCGGAACATGGACCGCAAGGGGGCACTGAAGCGCGCCGTCGAGATGCTCGATCTGGTGCGCATCCCCGAGCCGGTTCAGCGCGCCAAGGAATATCCGCATCAGCTCTCGGGCGGCATGCGCCAGCGCGCCATGATCGCCATGGCGCTTGCGTGCAATCCCAAGGTGCTGATTGCCGACGAGCCGACCACGGCGCTCGATGTCACCATCCAGGCCCAGATTCTGGAACTGATCGTCGACCTGCAGCGCGAGTTCAGCGCCGCAGTGATCCTGATCACTCACGATCTCGGTGTGGTCGCCGAGACGGCGCGACGGGTCATCGTTATGTATGCCGGCCGCAAGGTAGAGGAAGCGACGGTGGGCGAGCTGTTCAGCAAGCCGCTGCATCCCTACACGGTGGGCCTGCTGGCCTCGATCCCGCGCCTCGACCTGATGCGAGGCCAGACCGATCGGAGCCAGGAACGCCTGCAGGAAATTCCCGGCATCGTGCCGCCGTTGTTCGACCTGCCGACCGGCTGTGCCTTCGCCCCGCGCTGTCAGCGCGCCGACGATCTTTGCCGCCGCGAGCGGCCATCCTATGAGGAGAAGCAGTCCGGTCACTGGGCCGCCTGCTGGCACACCAATGGTTAGCGCGAACGCCCCCGTCATCGAGGTCAAGGACCTCAAGAAGCATTTCCCGGTAAAGAAGGGACTGCTTCGTCGTACCGTTGGCCACGTCTATGCGGTCGACGGCGTCAGCTTCAGCATCAAGTCCGGTGAGACGCTGGGACTGGTCGGCGAGTCGGGCTGTGGCAAGACCACGGCCGGCCGCGCGGTGCTACGGCTCACCGAGCCTACATCTGGCTCCATCCAGGTTGATGGTACGGAGATCATCGGCCTCTCGAAGGCGGAGCTCAGGCCCTACCGCCGGCAGATGCAGATCATCTTCCAAGACCCGTTCTCCTCGCTCAATCCGCGCATGACGGCGGGTGACATCGTGGGTGAGCCGCTTCTGGTCCACGGGGTGGCGAGCAGCAAGGAGCGGCAGGACCAGGTTTCGGCGTTGTTTGCGCGCGTGGGGCTTCGGCCTGCGCAGATGAGCAACTACCCGCACCAGTTCTCGGGCGGCCAGCGCCAGCGTATCGGCATCGCCCGCGCCCTGGCGCTGGGGCCGAAGCTGATCGTGGGCGACGAACCGGTGTCGGCGCTCGACGTGTCGATCCAGGCACAGGTCATCAACCTGCTGATGGACCTGCAACGGGAACGTCAGCTTTCCTACCTCTTCATCTCGCACAACCTGGCGGTGGTGGAGCACATCAGCCACCAGATCGCGGTGATGTATCTCGGCCGCATCGTCGAGTATGCCGACACGCGCTCGATCTTCACGCGCGCCCAGCACCCCTATACCGAGGCGCTGCTGTCGGCGGTACCGGTGCCGGATCCGGCCATCAAGCGCCAGAAGCGGGTGCTGCAAGGTGACGTGCCGAGCCCTGTGAAACCACCGTCGGGCTGCCACTTCCACACGCGCTGCCCCTATGCCGAAGCGCGCTGCAAAGTTGAAGCGCCACCGCTGCGCGAAATCGCTCCAGGGCATCACGTTTCCTGTCATCTGCGCTAGACTGCGTCCGCCAAATAACAAAGGCGGGAGGCGGGCGTATCATGGCTGATTGGGATTACATCGTCGTAGGCGGTGGTTCGGCAGGATGTGTGCTGGCGGCACGGCTGAGCGAAGACCCCAACGTCAAGGTGCTGCTGCTCGAGGCCGGTCCGCGCGACAAGTCGATTTGGATCGACGTGCCGGTCGGCTTTTCCCAGCTCATGCGCGGCACCAAGTTCAACTGGGCCTTCGAGATGGAACCCGAGGACAATGTCGCGGGCCGCGCCATTCCCTGTCCGCGCGGTCGCACCCTGGGCGGTTCGAGCTCGATCAACGGCATGCTCTATGTCCGCGGCCAGCCGCTCGACTACGACATCTGGGCGCAGCAGGGTAATCGCGGCTGGTCCTACGATCAGGTGCTGCCCTACTTCAAGAAATCGGAGCACTACGAGGGCAAGGGCGACGAGAGCCGCGGCAAGAACGGCCCGCTGAACGTCGCCGACATGATAGAACGCCACGAACTCTGTGATGCCTTCATCGATGCAGCCGAGGGCATGGGCTATCCGCGCAACCCCGACTACAACAACGGCAAGCAGGAAGGGTTCGGCTACTATCAGACGACGATGAAGGGCGGGAAGCGCTGGTCGACGGCGCGTGCCTTCATCGACCCGATCCGCCATCGTCCCAACCTCGACATCGAGACCGATGCACTCGCGAGCCGCCTGCTGCTCGAGGGCAAGCGTTGCGTCGGCGTCGCCTACACCGTGCATGGCCGCGAGAAACAGGCGAAAGCAAACCGCGAGGTCATCGTTTCCTGCGGTGCCGTCCAGTCGCCGCAGCTCCTCGAGCTTTCGGGTATCGGCCAGCCCGAGCTGCTCAAGACCCATGGGATCGAGGTTCGTCACGAGCTGAAGGGCGTGGGCGAGAACTACGGCGATCACTTCGCGCCGCGCATGAATTGGCGGGTGAAGAACAAGTTCACCCTGAACGAGCAATCGCGTGGCCTCAACCTCGTGAAGGAGGTCGTGAAGTACTACACGACCCGCCGCGGCATCCTCACCTGGACGGCCGGTGTCGTGTACGGTTTCGTACGCACGCGGCCGGGACTCGAAGGCCCAGACATGCAGTTCCACATGGCCCATGCCAGCTATGGCACGGCGGCGACCCGCCTGCTCGAGTCCGAGCCCGGCATGACGGTGGTGATCGGCCAGTGCCGTCCTGAGTCGCGTGGCTCGATCCACATCAAGTCGGCCACGCCCGGCGCGTCGCCCGCCATCCGGCCGAACTTCCTGTCGAGCCAGACCGACCGCGATTGCACGGTCGCCGGCATGCAGATTGCCCGCAAGATCCTACAGCATCCGGCCGTCGCCAAGTACATCGCCTACGAGAACAACCCCGGCGACAAGGTCCAGAGCTACGACGAATGGCTCGAATTCGCCCGCCGTACCGGCCAGACGACCTATCACGTGGTCGGCACCTGCAAGATGGGTTCCGACCCGATGGCCGTCGTGGACGATCGGCTCCGGGTGCATGGGCTGGCCGGCCTGCGCGTGATCGACGCTTCGATCATGCCGACCGTGACCTCCGGCAACACAAATGCGCCCACGATCATGATTGCCGAGAAGGGGGCGGACATGATCAAAGAGGACGCCAAGGCGGGGCTCAAGGTCGCCGCCTGACAGAGGACATAGAGGGGGACGAGATGAAACCGATCAGGACAATCCTTGCCATCCTGGCGGTTGGCGCCACCGCTGCGGCCTGCTCGTCCAAGCCGGAGTCCAAGCAGGACATGCTGGCGGATTCGGGCTTCAAGGTCGTTTCCCTCAAGACACCGGGCCAGGCGGCTTCGTTCAAGAAGCTGCCGCCGCACAAGCTCACGCGCAAAACTTACCAGGGCAAGACGGTCTGGCTGTATGCCGACCCGACCATGTGTGGCTGCCTCTACATGGGCACGCAGGACGCCTACAACGCCTACATCAAGGAAGCGTCCCGCCAGATGATCGCCCAGGCCATGAAGGCCAACTATCAGGACGATCCCTACAGCCCGAGCGCGATGGATGCCCAGGTCGACAGCGACTGGGATTGGGGCGAGTGGGGCAACCCGGGTTACTACGGCCTGCCGTACTAAGGACGGCGCCGGGGCAGGTCGACAGAGGCGTCTAGCCTGCCCCGTTGAGCCTGTAGAAGCCGTAGTTGAGGGCGGTCGCGAAGCCCACCCACAAGGCGTAAGGCGCAAACAGAGCGGCCGATATCCGATCGTTGCTGCGAAGTGCTGCAACGATGAAGGCCACTATGGTAGCCAGCAGGAGCACGATGATCGCCAGCGCCAGGTCGATGCGATGGGCGGCAAAGAAGGTCGGGCTCCAGAGGAAGTTGAGGGCGAGCTGAACTCCCCACAGCATCAACATTCCACTCCAGGGAGCTCCGGGTGATCGCTTCCAAGTTCGCCAGCCGGCGATTGCGATCATGATGTAGAGCGCTGTCCAGACCGGCGCGAACACCCAGGCGGACGGATTGAATGACGGTTTGAGAAGCTGATCGAACCAGGCTTCCGGCCCGGTGAAGGCGCCGATCAGCAGGCCGCCGCCGACGACCAGAATCAGGAATGCAACAAGACTCAAGTTCAGATCCTATCGGCAAAGAGCCGTGTCTGGATTTCTACGAAGCCATTCGACAATCGGATCACCGGGGTTGCCCATCCCTCAGAACGTTCGATGCGCTGGAACGTTGCCCGGAATGCGACCGCGCGTTGTCAGTATCGGCTTGTCCTCTCGGGGAGAGTTAGAGTTTCATAGGCAGGGAATTCGAAGGGCAGAGGCCCATTAAGGAGGATCAAGCGATGCCGTTGCGCTGGGAAATCCTTCATCCGGAAAAGCTCGTGCACGTCGTTGCGGAGGGGCCGGTTACTCTCAAGCAGATGGAGGAGCATTTCGACGCCATCGTCACGGCGAATGCACTGTCCTATTCCAAGCTGTTCGATGCCACTCTTCTCGAGCCCGTTTACAATGACCACGACGTCATGATGCTGGGCGCGCGGCTAAGCGCCTATACATCCAACTTCGACAACGGGCCGCTGGCCGTCGTCGGCGAAAGCGAAGACGCACAGATGGCCTTCAAGCGGTTCGTCAACATTTCACCGTCCAAACGGCCGGCCAAGATGTTCAAGTCGGAGGCGGACGCCCGCGCCTGGCTCGCGACGAAGCCTGCGCCCAAGCTTCTCTGACCGGCACGAAGCGGTGCCTGTGCACCGTACGGCCCAGCTTGCAAAAACCAGGGTGGACGGGCCAGAGTCGAGCCAACGGGGTGGGGGTGAAGACCATGGTTCGCGATAAGCGATTGATGACTCGGCGCGCCGCACTTGCCGGCATGTCTGTTCTCGCGACAGGCGTCTCGCCGATATCTCTGCAAGCTCAGGGACGCTTTCCCGACCGGCCCATCAAGCTGATCATTCCCTGGGCGGCCGGCGGGCCGGCCGATGGCGGCTTCCGTATCCTCGCGGAGTCGGCGGCGAGGAAGCTTGGTCAACCGGTCGTTGTCGAGAACAAGGGCGGCGCCTCGGGCGTGCTGGGCGCGTTGGCGCTGCAGGACGCAAGGCCCGATGGCTACACGATCTCTCAGATGCACATGAGCGTGCTACGCCAACCCCTTCTCAACACGCAGCTTCGCTACGATCCGATCAAGGATCTCACCTACATCCTGCAGATCACCGGCTTCGTGATGGGCGTCGTGGTGCGTGCCGACGTGCCCTGGCAGACGCTGCCGGAGCTGTTGGCCTATGCCAAAGCCAATCCCGGCAAGTTGAACTGGGGCACCCTGGGCATCGGCTCGACCCAGCATCTCGCCATGGAACGTCTCGGCATGATGCAGGGCCTGTCCTGGACACATGCGCCCTATCGCGGCACCGCCGACACGATGCGCGCCCTGCTTGGTGGTGAAATCGACTTTGCCTCGGAATCCTCGGGCTGGGCGCCCATGGTCATGGCGGGCAAGCTCCGGCTTCTGGCCGTCTTCACAGCAAACCGCGCGAAGCGCTTCCCCGATGCGCCGACGGTGCGCGAACTCGGCTTCGACGTGGTCGTCGACAGCCCTGGCGGCCTGATCGGCCCGCGCGGCATGGATCCCGTCGTAGTGAAGGTGCTGGCCGATGCCTTCCGCGCCGCGGCGGAGGAACCGCAGCATCTGCAGTTCCTCGACAATATGGATCAACCCTTGATCCTGCTCGACGGCCCCGCCTATCGCGACGAGATGGCGCGTACGCTCGAAGAGGAGCGGGAGCTGTTGCGGCGGCTGAAGCTGCTGCCGTCGTAGTCTTGTCCCTTGTCCCTTATCCCTGCGTCGCAGGAACGCCCAGCGACAGCATCAGCCGATTTGCCCAGTTGAAGAACGACGCGGCGCCGATCAGATCGGCAATGGCCGCATCGTCGAGGCCGACCTTGCGCAGGCGTTCGACATGTTCCTTGCCGAAGGTCATCGGGATGGTGGTGAGCGCCACGGAGGCGGCCACGATCGCCGCCCAACGCTCGTCGAGCTTGGCGCCGACGCCTTCGTCGAGCAGACGCTGTACGTCGTCGACGCGCTTGGAGTAGGTCGCTGCGAAACGGGCATGGACCGAAGCGCAATAGATGCAGCCATTCAGGCGCGACGTCGCGGCGGCGGCGAGTTCGCGCTCGGCGCGCGGCAGGCCGGCCTCGGGATTGTAGAAGATGTCCTTGTCGGTGCGGGTGCGCGCCTCCAGCACGTCGGGATCGCGCGCCAGCAGCCTGAAGTAAGGGGACTTCACGCGCGCCGCATCGACGAGGCTGGTCAGGTGCCGCTCGGTCATGTCGGCTTCCGCCATCGGCTCCAGCCAGGGCAGCCAGTCGAGCATGTCGCGGGTAAAGACCACCGGCTCGGTGTGCGACGGCGGCGTCAGCGTCTTCTCGGTCGTCTTGGTACTCATAGCGTGCTCGCAAGCGTGCTCAGACCGGCAACGACCCGGATCTGATAGGAGAGGAAGGAGACGAGCTGGGAGATGGTCACGACGTCGGTGGTCGACCAGCCGGCATCCAGCAGCGATTGCAGCGATGGCGCTGAGGCATCGCGCGGATGAAAGACCAGCATGTGGGTGTGCTCGAAGGCAGCGGTAAGGCGCGGTCCCAATATCTTGCGGCCGGCGTCGCTCACCTCCCAGGTCGGGCCCGGCGCGTCTTCTGCCGAGAGCGGCCCCTTGGGAAAGTGGCCGTAGGGGCCCTTGCTCTTTGCGGCATCGACTTCGGCGGCAACGGCAGCGCCGAGACCTGCCGGCAGCTTGGCCGCATAGAAGGACCCCGTCTTCGGCTCGCCGTGCAGACCTGCCACGAACGCCGCGATGGCGTGGCGTTCATCGGCGGTGACGCCGGCCAGATCCTTCGGCTCGAACAGGGACGTGTAGCTCGCCTGGGCATGCTTGCGCGCCTCGGAGCGCTGGGCGCGGATTGCATCCAGCTTGGAGCCGGGCGCGATGCCCACCAGCGTATCGATCACATCGGTCATGCGACTTGTCGTGCTCCCGCTTCCTTGTGGGGCGTCCAGCCCAGAGCCGGCGCAACCTTGCCGGCGAAAAGTTCGATCGAGCGCAGGATATAGGGATGCGGCGGATCAATCGAGTGAACCTGCATGGTGAGATCAGTGGCGCGCTGCAGGGTGGAATCGGTCTGTAGCGAGGCAATCACCTCGTCGGGCGTGCCGATATGCACATCCATGGCGGCGATCAGGTCGCCCACCAGATTGCCCGAGGAGAGGTTGCCTGTGGACGCGAGCCGGTGGCGCATGCGTGACAGGCCGACTTCGGCGAGCCGCATGGCCTCGTCATGGTCGTCGGCGATGAACACGGTGCGCGAGGCCAGGATGCGCGGTTCGCGTCCCTTGGGCAGCGCTTCGAGATAGGCGTCGAGCATGGGATTCTGGATGTCGGCCAGCGACGCCTGGGGAGCTTCCGGCGGGCGCGGCTGCGTGCGCGACAACATCAACCCATCGCCCGCGGCGCCGGCACGGCGCGCACCCGATACGGTAAAGGTCGCCTGCCAGATGCGGTCGACCAGGCCGGCACTCGACGGGTAGAGCTTGTCGCCGCCCTCCAGCTCGCGACCGGCCCAGGCTGTCTTGAGAGTCTCAAGATGGCTGTCGAAGAGCTTGTGGCGGTCGTTGCTGTCGAGACCGAAGGCGGTGAAGGCGGTCAGGTTGCCGCCGGGACCCACGCCCACTTCGAGGCGGCCACCGCTCATCAGGTCGGTGACGACGGCATCCTCGGCGACGCGGATCGGCAGTTCCAGCGGCAGGGTGACGATACCCGTGCCGAGCCGGATGCGCGACGTGTGGGCGGCTGCATGTGCGAGGAATACGAAGGGCGCCGGCAAACCGCCTTCACCTTCGTGGAAATGATGCTGGGCGATCCAGGCCGAATCGAAGCCGTTCTTCTCGGCATGCACGATCTGCTCGGTGGCGAGCCGGTAGCGCTCCGCGGCGTTGGTCTGGTCGAGCAGGCGCGTGAAGAAGCCAAGGCGCTTGATCGGGAACGTGGTCATGGGCTCAACCTTGCGTGAAGATCAGTCTGGGAGGCAAGTGCGCTGATCGCAGGCATGCTGCGACCGGGAATGGCGTCAATCAGCTCGCGCGTGTAGGCGCTGTCGGGCCGGCCGAAGACCGTCTCGATCGGGCCGCCATCGACCTGCCGCCCCTTGTGCATCACCGAGACAGTATCGGAGATCTGCCGCACCACGGCGAGGTCGTGCGAGACGAAGAGATAGGTGAGGCCGAGCGTCTTCTGCAGTTCGTCGAGCAAGGAGAGGATCTGGGCCTGCACCGTCACGTCGAGTGCCGAGACGGCCTCGTCGAGCACCAGCACGCGCGGATCGAGGACCAGGGCGCGGGCGATGGCCACGCGCTGGCGCTGGCCCCCCGACAGGGCACGGGGATGGCGTTCGAGGAAACTCTCCGAAAGGCCGACGCGGTTCAGCATGTCGCGCACCTTGCGCACACGATCGGCAGCGGGGATGGGCTCGAAGTTCAGCAGCGGCTCCTCGACGATGCGCGCGATGGTCTGGCGCGGATCGAGCGAGCCGTAGGGATTCTGGTAGACGAGCTGGATGTGCTTACGGAAGCGCCGCAGCGCCTCGCCCTTCAACGTCGTGAGATCGACACCATCGACCAGGATGCGGCCGGCGGTCGGCTTGAGGAAACCGACGACACTGCGCACGGCAGTGGTCTTGCCCGAGCCCGACTCGCCCACGATGGCATGGGTGCTGCCGCGTCGGACCTTGAAGGAGATGCCGTCCAGGGCACGAAAGGTCTCGGCCGCGCCACCCGTCAACGGGAAGTCGTGCGTCAGGCCTTCTACGTCGATGGCGAAGTCCTGGTTGTCGACCAGGATGCGTGTCGGCCGCGGCTTGCCGAGCGAGGGTGCATCCGAGAGCAGGCGTCGCGTATAGGCGCTGCTGGGCGCGGCCAGGACATCCTTGACCGCCCCCTGTTCCTGAATGCGACCGCCTTGCAGCACCACCAGCCGGTCGGCGCGGTCGGCAGCCACCCCGAGATCGTGCGTCACCAGCAGGACCGCCGTGCCGTTCTCGTGGCGTAGCTCGTCGATCAGATCGAGGATGCGACGCTGCACTGTGACGTCGAGCGCGCTGGTCGGCTCGTCGGCGACGATCAGGGCCGGATTGAGTGCCACGGCAATGGCGATGAGCACACGCTGCCGCATGCCGCCCGAAAGCTCGTGCGGATATTGCCGCGCGCGCATCTCGGCCGGTGTCAGGCCGACCCTCCCCAGCAGTTCGATGACGCGAGCCTGAATAGCCTTGCGGTCACCGCGCTTGTGGATCTGAAGCACCTCGGCAAGCTGCGAGCCGATGGTCCGCACCGGGTTCAGCGAACTGCCGGGGTCCTGCGGGATCAGGCTGACGACGGCGCCGCGAATGCCGTCGAGCCGCTTCTGCGACCAGTGCGCGATGTCGGTGCCGTTCAGGCGAATAGCGCCGCCCTCGACCTTGCCATTGCCGGCCAGCAGGCCCAGCACGGCTTGCGCCGTCGTGGTCTTGCCGGAGCCCGATTCGCCCACCAGCGCCACGACTTCGCCGGGCATCACTTTGAAAGAGACGCCATGGACCACGCGCTGGTCGCGATTGCCCGTGCGGTAGGAGATGGCGAGGTCTTCGACTTCGAGAAGGGGGGCGGTGCTCATGGTTCGGTCCGGCCGATGGCCTTGGAGATGCGGTCGGCAGAGAGGACGACCAGGACGACGACGAAGCCGGGGGCGGCGGTGAGCCACCAGGCGCGCGAGAGGTAGTTGCGGCCCTCGGCGATCAGCAGGCCCCATTCCGGTGTCGGTGGTGGCGCGCCGTAACCCAGGAAGCCGAGGGTCGAGATGGCGAGAATGGCCGAGCCGAATTGCAGCGCCGCCAGGGCGATCACCGAGGTCAACGAATTGGGCAGCACGTGTCGGTACAACACGGCCCAGAAGGTGCCGCCGCTCCCGAAGGCTGCCTCGACATAGTCGCTGCGGCGCACGCGCAACACTTCGGATCGGGCAAGACGGGCGAAACGCGCCACCGAAACCGCACCGACGGCGATTGCCACGTTCACGGTGCCGAAGCCCAACAGCACGATAATGCTGAGGGAAAGCAGCAGGGAGGGCACGGCCAGCATGGCGTCGACCAGCCGCATGATGAAGGCATCGAGCCAGCCGCCACGCGCACCGGCAATCAGGCCGAGCAGAGTGCCCAGCAGCAGGCCGACGCTGACGGCGACGAAGGCGCCGGAAAGCGAATGACGCGCGCCATAGACGATGCGGGCATAGAGGTCGCGGCCGAGGCCGTCGGTGCCCAGCACATGTTCCTCGCTGGGGGCCTGGAGCTGCGTGCCCGGCACGCCCTCGGTGCCGCTGTAGGAGGTGAAGGCCGACGGGAAGGCGGCCCACAGCAGGACGATCAGCACCACGGTCCAGGCGAGAACCAAGGTAGGGGAGAGGCGCTTCAGCCGGGTGGTCCAGCCGGTGGGAAGATCCGCCGAGAGGGACGTGTTGGCGCCGTTTGCCGTCTCGCTACTCATGTCGTGGCTCCGACCTTGATGCCGAGGCGCGGATCGAGGATGGGGAAGAGCAGGTCGACGATCAGGTTGATGACCACGAAGGCCAGCGCCGAGATCACCACGATGGCCTGCAGGACAGCCGTGTCGTGGTTGCCGACGGCCTGGTAGGTGAGGCCGCCCAGGCCGCTCAGGCCAAACACGGCTTCGGTGACGACGGCGCCGGTCAGCAGCTCGCCGAACAGGACGCCGGCGATGGTGAGGGTCGGCAGGATGGCGTTGCGCGCCACGTGCCGCCACAGCACCCAGTTGCGCGAAGCGCCTTTGGCGCGGGCAACGGCGACGAACGGCTGGGTCAACACCTGGTCGATGTTGCGCATCAGGATCTGCGCCAGCGGCGCGGAGATAGGAATGGCAAGTGTCATCACCGGCAGGACGAGCTTCTCGACCGGACCAGGGCTGATCACCGACACCAGGCCGAGCTGGAAGGAGAAGAGCTGGATCAGCATGATGCCCAGCCAGAACACCGGCACCGAGATGAACAACGACGGCAGTGACTGCAGGCCGGCGCGCAGCCAGCCCATGCCCGTCATGTTCGAGGCGGCGGCGAGGATGATCGTCAGGATCAGCGCCGCCAGGAAGCCCAGAGACGCGAGCAACAGGGTCGACGGCAGGTTGGTGGCCAATAGCTGGCTCACCGGCACGCCGGCCTGGATCGAGTATCCGAAGTTGCCGGTGATGAACTGGCCGACCGTGCTGAGATATCGCTCCCACAATGGCAGGTCGGCGCCGTAGGCGGCGCGGATGTCCGCGATCTGCTCGGGCGTGAGCGCCATCTCCGGCGCCATGAACTTGATCATGATCGCGTCGCCCGGCAGCACCTGCAGCAGCAGGAAAGCTGCCGTGAAGGTGAGTGCCAGCACCGCCAGCGCCTGCCCGAGGCGACCGAGGAGGTAGCGGGTCATAAGCAAGCTCCTCTGGCGCCGGCTTACTTCGGCGCGATCCAGGTCGAGTAGAAGCTCGGCCGGCCGACCGCCTCGAAGGTGAAGCCCTTGACGCGCGGCGAGGCGGCGAAGGCCTGCGGCTCCTCGAAGATCGGGATCGCATAGCCTTGATCGATCACATAGGCCTGGACCTCGGCGACCAGCGCCAGGCGCTTCACCGGATCGGTGGCGGCGGCGATGTCCTCGAGCAGGGTGTTGAGCTTCACGTCGGTGAAGTTCTGCACCTTCTGGCTGACGCCACCCTTCTGCATCAGCACGTTGCGTGTCGTGGGATAGTACTGGCTGCGGATCACGTCCGGATCGGCGCGACCCACCATTGCGGGCGCAACCGGCGTCTTCTGGGGATCGAGATTGTCCGCGACGCGGCTGCCGGCGTCGCCGGCCAGCACGTTGAGCTTCACACCGACCTTGGCCCATTGCTGGGCAACGAGCTGGAGCGTTTCCTTGTTCTGCGGCTGCGGCAGCGACTCATAGGCCGTCAGGACCAGCTCCTTGCCATCCTTCTGGCGCAGGCCACGGGGACCGACCGTCCACCCGGCTTCGTCCAGCAGCTTCGCCGCCAGCGCCGGGTCGTAGGCGAGCTTTGCCGACTGATCGACATAGCCTTGCGCCGTCGACGCGATGATCGACTTGGCCTGCGGATAGTTGGCGGAGAAAAGCGTGCTGACGATTTCCTTGGCGTTGGTGGCATGCAGCAGCGCCCGGCGCACGCGGACGTCGGACACCAGCGCATTGTCGGGGCGGAAGACGACGCTGTTGTTGATGCCGCGGGTCGGGGCGGCATAGATGATGAAGCCCTTGGACTGCACCTGCTTCTCGTCATAGGCCTGAACCTGGCGGATGACCTGCGCCTGGTTGGCCAGCAGCGCGCCGATGCGCACGCTGTCCTCCGGCGTCACGACGTACTTGATGCCGTCGAGATAGGCCCGGCCTTGATGCTCGAGCTTCTTCGGCCCCCAGGCATAGTCCTTGCGCGCCGTCATGGTGAGCTCGCGACCCAGCACTTCGCTGGTCACGACGAACGGCCCGGAACCGATGATCTTGGTCGCGTCGCCCAGCGCCTCGAAGGGCAAAGACAAAGTCTTCAGCGAGACCAGGCCCGAGCCGATGACCGAGGTACCTTGCAGGAAGCCGACCGACGGCTTGGTGAAGAAGAATTTCACCGTCAGCGGGTCGACGACCTCGCTGCCCTTGTAGTTGGTGAGGACCTCCGACACCGGCAGCTTCTGCGCCTTGTTGCCGAGACCGTAGGTGTCATAGTTTTTTGCGACCGCAGTGGCATCGAGCGGCGTGCCGTCGGAGAAGGTGACGCCGGGTCGAATCTTGAAAGTGTACTCGGTGGCATCGGCGTTGACCGTCCAGCTCTCGGCGATCCACGGCTCGATCTCGAGCGTCTTGGGATTCTGATAGGTGAGCTTGTCGGTGATCTGATTCAGCACACCGCCGTTGGGATAGAAACCACCGGCCGGCGGATAGAGATTGTCGTGCGGCTGTTGCTCCAGATAGATCAGCGTGCCGCCCTTGACCGGTGTCTGCGCGGTCGCGCTGCCTGCGAGCAGTGGAATGGATACGAGCGATGCGACTGCGCCGATAACGAAGCGCCGAGACTTTGACTGGGACACGACTACCCCCTTCTGCCGTTGCGGCACAGGAGTCGCCATGCAGTATTTGGACCGAAGCTCGCCCGTGCGGGCCAGAGATATGGTCAAATTGCTGCGGCAATTACACAGAGCAGATTACCAAATTCCCAATCGGCCTGTAGGAAATCCTGCTCTGTTTCTAGGCAAAATCAGAAAATTCACCCACGCCATGGGTTTGGCCAGCGCGGGCAAGTGTTCGCGCGCTCAGGGTCAGAATTCGCAGCAGCCCTTCGGCGTCGCTGTGGTCGAACGCTCCTTCCGCTTCCATCGAGCCGTCCGCATTGAACAGTGAATGCGCGACACGGGAGGCAGACACGAACCGGATGGTGCCGCGGTAAAGTGAAACCTTGATGGTCCCCGTTATGAGGACCGCGGCCTCGGCGATGGCAGCGCGCGCCATGCGCGATCCGAGATCCTGCCAATATCCCTGATAGAGCTGGCGCGACAGATACTCGGACAAGTTGGCGAAAAGTTCGGTGGCCCGTCGATCGAGCACGATCTGGCTCAACAGGGCGTAGGCAGTGGCAAGCAACTCCATTGCGGGTGGTGCTTCGTAGATACCGCGCGATTTCACGCCGACGAACCGATTTTCCACCATATGAAGTCCGATCCCGACAGCGTGCCGTCCGGCGAGCTGGTTGAGCTGCTGGAAGAGGAGGGGAAGCGGTAGGGCCTCGCCGTCGATGGAAACAGGTCGTCCCTTCTCGAAGTGCAGTTTGACGACTGCAGCCCGTTCCGGTGCATTTTCCGGCCACTGGCCCATGAGGGGCGTCACCAGATCGACGGGCGTTTGCAGCGCTTCGAGCAGGCCGCCCTCGTGGGTGAGGCCAAGCAGATTGGCATCGGTCGAGTAGGGCTTGCCGCGCGTCGCCTTGACCGGAATTCCGTACTGCTCGCAATAGTCGATCATCTGCTGCCGGCCGCCGAAGCGCTGCAGAAACGCCGCATCTCGCCAGGGTGCGTAAACCTGGATGTCGGGGTCGAGCATCGTGGCAATGATCTGAAACCGCACCTGGTCGTTGCCGCGCCCGGTCGCGCCATGGCTCATGATCGAAAGGCCGCGCTTCTGCATTTCCGCGACCAGGCCCTGGACGATGGCCTGCCGTCCCGCGCCCGTGGTGTTCCAGTAGCGGCCCTCGTAGCAGGCCTGTGCCTGCACGACCCTGAGGCCAAGCTCAGAAATTGTTTCCTGCAAGGGAAGGCTTACAAAGTCTTCCGCGCCGCTTGCCAGCATGCGGGATTTGATCTCGTCGACGCTCGCTTCGTCCGGCTGGCCGAGATCGGCTGTCATGCAGACGACCTTGACGCCTTGGGTGGTCAGCCAATGGGTGATGGTGCAACTGTCGAGGCCGCCGGAAGCGGCGAAGGCAATACGTTTGCCCTTGAGGTCGTGCACGTTCATCCCTGCCTCCGGTTCGTTCTGTCTCCTCCTTGCTATCGACGCCACTTGCCGGTTTGTAGATTGCAATGTGCCGGCTGACGGCAGTTCGCCCCAGCAATGTGCTAGGTTGCCGTCGGATCGTCGGTCTGGAGATCAATCGGTGGGCAGCAGGCAACGTGGCGGACTAGACAGCACCGACCAGGAGCTCATCCGATTGCTGACGGCGAATGCCCGCGAGCCCGTCACGACCTTGGCGCGAAAGCTGAACCTTGCCCGTGCGACCATTCAGGAGCGGATCGACCGCCTGAAGCGAAACGGCGTGATTTCCCGGTTCACGATCGGGGTGAAGCCGGAAGCGATCGCTGCCCAGATCACGGCCTGTGTCTTCGTGAAGGTGAACCTAAAGGCCAGCGCCGCCGTGGGCCGGGCGCTGTCGCGGATCAAGGGGATCCGCGAACTCTACAAAACCGCCGGCGAGAACGACGATTTTCTCGCCATCGTCGACGGTGCCGACACGGCGGCCATCGACGCGACGATCGGGGAGATCGTCGCCATTTCCGGGGTCGAACGGACCTCGTCCAAGATCATGCTGGCGAGGGTCCGGTAGAGCTAGGCTGCGCGGGCGAACTTCGCCAGCCGCTCGCCGATGATGGCATTGGCTTCCGCCATCGTCCGGTCGATGAGCTGCTTCACCGTCGGAATGTCGCGGATGAGGCCGGCGACCATGCCGCAGGACCAGGCGCCGGCATCCATCTCGCCCTTCTGCATGATCCGCGGATAGACACCGGCGACCTCGGGGAGGATGTCCTCGAACTTGATCTTCGCCCCCAGCTCCTTCTCCTTCTCGATGAGGCGGTCGACGGCGGCGTTCTTCAGCACGCGCTCGGTATTGCGCAGGGGCCGCATGACCAGCCGCGTATCGAGCTCGCTCGCAGCCACGAGCGCCTGCTTCACATGTTCATGGATCGGCGCTTCCTTGGTCGCCATGAAGCGCGTGCCCATGTTCATGCCGTCGGCGCCCAGCGAGAGAGCGGCGACCAGCGAGCGACCGTCGGCCATGCCGCCAGACGCCACGAAGGGAATCTTGAGCTCCTCGGCCGCGCGCGGCAAAAGGATGAAGTTCGGCACATCGTCCTCGCCGGGATGGCCGCCGCATTCGAAGCCATCCACGCTGACGGCGTCGCAGCCGATCGACTCGGCCTTCAGCGAATGGCGCACCGACGTGCACTTATGGACCACCTTGATACCGGCTTCCTTGAGCGCCGGCATCCACTTCTGCGGATTGTTGCCGGCCGTCTCGACGATCTTGACGCCGCCCTCGACGATGGCGCGGATGTAGCCCGGATAGTCGGGTGGGTTGACGGAGGGCAGGAAGGTGAGATTGACGCCGAAGGGCTTGCTGGTCATCTCGCGGCACCGCCGGATTTCGTTGGCCAGCGCCTCCGGCGTGCGCTGCGTGAGACCGGTGATGATGCCGAGTCCACCGGCTTCGGAGACGGCGGCCGCCAGTTCGGCGAAACCGACATAGTGCATGCCGCCCTGGATGATCGGATGTTCGATCCCCAGCAGCTCGGTGATCCTTGTCTTCATCGGTTTCTCTCCCTTGAACGCGTGACTGGTTTCTTGGCGCCGGACGCTGGTGGCAGATGCTGCGGGCTTCGCGCGCCGGGGCCGCGATGGGCATGCACCCGCTTGGGATCGAGCGGCTCGCCACATTGCGAGCAGATCATAACGGGGTCGAAATCCCTGCCACAACTCAGATGCTGATGCAGCAGCGGCCGGCCCTTCTTGCCGGACATATGGACGTCGCCCCAGTGAACGATCGACATGACGATGGGGTAGAGGTCGAGGCCCTTCTGCGTCAGCCGGTACTCGTAACGCAGAGGTCGCTCCTGATAGGGCACTTTGGCTAGGACGAAATCGTCGACCAGCTTGCGCAGACGGCTGGCGAGGATGGGGCGCGTCACGCCGAGCCGGGTCTGGAAATCCTCGAAGCGCCTGATGCGCAGGAAGCAGTCGCGCAGGATCAACAGGGTCCAGCGATCGCCGATGACCGAGACGGTCCGTGCCAGCGAACAGGCCTCGTCTTCGAGGTTATTCCACTGCATGGCGGCTTCGGCGTTCGCGCATTCTCACTCTATCGTTTGGCGACGATCGCCTCTTCGACGTCGCGCAGCCTGTCCTTGCCGAAATAGATGTCGTCGTCGACGAAGAAAGTCGGCGAACCGAAGGTGCCGCGATCGACGGCACGCTGCGTTTCGGCCATCAGAGCTTCCTTTACCGGCGCGGTCTGTACAAGCTCGAACAGGCGATCTGCCGGCAGGTCTGATTCGAGCAGGGCCGCACGCAGCACGGCCGGGTCGTCGAGCTTCTTGGGTTCGGCCCACATGTGCCGATAAACCTCGTCGACATAGCGTTCGAAGATGCCGAGCTGCTGTGCCGCCACGGCGCCCCGCATAATCATGAGCGTGTTCACGGGGAAGAACGGATTGTGCTTGTAGCGCGTGATACCGTGCTGGCGCACGAAGCGCTCGGTTTCGAGGCGCTGATACTCCGGCTTGTTCTTGATGCCGGCATTGGTCTCGGCTGGTGAGCGATTGTTGGTCAGCTTGAAGACGCCACCCAGCAGCACCGGCAGATAGGCGAACTTCGCACCCGTCCGCTTCTCGATCTCAGGGATGACGAGGTGGCTGAGATAGGCATTGGGGCTGCCGAAATCGAAGAGGAATTCTACCTTGGGCATGGGTCACCACTTCTCGCCGAAGGGACGGATCTCGAGTTCCGAGCTCCAGGCGTCACGCGGCTGCTGGTAGAGCGACCAGTAAGCCTCCGCGACGGCTTCGGGGCGCATCAGCCGGTCGGGCGGCAGGGCGGCCAGAGCGTCTTCGCCTTCGCGCTGCTTGATGCGTTCACGCACCCAGGCCGTATCGACACCGGAATCGATCACCAGATGGGCGACGTGGATGTTCTTGGGGCCGAGTTCTCGGGCGGCGGATTGGGCAACAGCGCGCAAGCCTGCCTTGGCGGCGGCGAAGGCAGCATAGCCCACGCCGCCGCGCAGGCTCGCAGTCGCGCCGGTGAAGAAGATCGCGCCCTTGCCACGCGGCAGCATCAGACGGGCGGCTTCGCGTCCCGCCAGGAATCCCGAATAGCAGGCCATCTCCCAGACCTTGCGGAAGACGCGCTCCGTCGTGTCGACCAAGGGGAAGTTCACGTTGGCGCCAACATTGAAGATGCAGACCTCGAGGGGCGCCTGGGCTTCCGCCTCCTGCAAAAAGGAGGTGATGTCGGCTTCGTCGCGGGCGTCAAGCGACCGACCCTTGGCGGTCCCCCCGGCCTTGGCAATGTCGGCGAGCAAGGGGCTGAGCTTGTCGCCGTTGCGTCGTCCGGCAAGAACCGAAAACCCCTCGGCGGCGAACTTGCGCGCGATCGCGGCGCCGATGAAGTCGCCGGCACCGATGATCGCTGCCGATGCGTTGCGTGCTGTCATGTTTCCTCCTCGGTGCCTGGAAATGTCAGTTCTTTTTCAACACCTGTCAATTGAACCCGGAAACGTAGATTTCGCGGTGTCATGAGTTTTTGGAATTTGAATAGTGTCGTTTTCAAACTGACTATCGAGACCGAAGGAGATCACCAGGATGAGCCATCCTCTTGCATTGGTTACGGGTGTAGGTCCGGGAACCGGGAGCGCCATCGTCCGTCGCCTCGCCGCCGGCGGCTATCGCATCGCCATGCTGGCGCGCAATGCCGAACGTCTCGCGTCGCTGGAGCGCGAGGTCTCGAATACTAAGGCCTATGTCTGCGACGTAACCGATGAGCAGCAGCTCGATCGTACTGTCGCCGCGCTGCAGAGCGAGTTCGGAGCGCCAACGGTCGTGGTGCACAACGCCGTCGGTGGCGCTTTCGGTACGTTCCAGGAAATCGACCCGCAGATCCTGGAGCGGAACTCCCAGGTCAATGTCATGGCCTTCCTCCATCTCGTGCGGCGCCTGGCGCCTGCCATGGTGGAGCGCGGCGAGGGGGCCATCGTCGCGACCGGCAATACCTCGGCGCTGCGGGGTAGGGCAAGCTTCGCGGGCTTTGCGCCGACCAAGGCGGCGCAGCGCATTCTGGCCGAGGCGATGGCGCGCGACCTCGGCCCCAAGGGCGTGCACGTCGCCTACATCGTGATCGATGCGGTGATCGACCTCGAGTGGACGCGCAAGCGCTATGCCGAGGTGCCGGACAGTTTCTTCATCAAGCCGGCGGCGATTGCCGATGAGATCTGGCACGTGATCCACCAGGACAAGAGTGCCTGGTCGTTCAATGTCGAGGTCCGTCCCTTCGCCGAGAAATGGTGAGTCGCATGGCCGAGATGCGGATCTTTTCCTACCTGCCCAATCCCCGTCTCTGGAAGGCGACGATCGCCGCTCGCCTGTGTGGTGTGGAGGTAGAGATCCGTGGCGCCAAGCCTGCCGAGTTGAAGGACTGGCTGTGGGACTTCGATGCTCGACCGCTGTCGGAAGTCGACCGTGCGGCTGAAGTTCCTGCCGCGACCGAAGGCCGGGTGGGTTTCAAGGGAGGTTTGTTGGTCAAGACTCCGGCGTTCCTCGAAGCGCACCCCTTCGGCACGGTCCCGGCTGCCTTCAGCGGCGACGGCACGGTCGGCATCTTTGAATCGAACAGCATCATGCGGACGGTCGCGCGGCTGGGGGCCGCACGGTGTCAGCTCTATGGTGGGGATGCCTACGAGGCCTCGCGCATCGACAGTTTCCTCGACGCCAGCCTGGTCTTTGCGCGCGACAGCCAGATCTATCTTCTGACGCTGCGCGAACCCGACTTTCCGGCGCATGTCCATGCCCGGGCTGCCGAGGCCTTTGCGATCTACCTGGCGGGGATCGACCAGGCCTTGAAGCCGGCTCGCGCTTTCCTGGTGGGCGACACGCTCAGCCTGGCCGATATCTGCTTCGTTGCCGAGATCTGCCTCTTCTCGAACGAGCGCCTGCGGCACGCGAGCCTGATCGAGCGTGGTCTGGATCCCGTCCTATCGAAAGACTGGCCGTCGCAGTTTCCACGCGCCGCGGCCCATTTCGACAAGCTCGTCCTGCACCCGGCCTTCGCCCCGGATGTCGGGCCCTATCTCAGCAAGCTTGACGGAAGGGAGAAGTAATCAATGTCGACCAGCGCCAACCCAAGCCCGGGACGGGTCTTCCACGAACGTCACGACCATATCCTCAGGATCGTGATCGACAATCCGGCTAAGAAGAATGCCTTCAGCCCGGAGATGATGGCAGAGCTGTCCGACGCGCTCACCCTGCTCGACAAGGACGACGACCTTTGGGTCGGCGTGCTCTGCGCCGAGGGTAAGGACTTCACGGCCGGTCTCGACATGCCCAAGTTCTTCGGGCCGACGGCGACGCGCAAGCCGCGGCCAGAGGGCAACACCGATCCCTTCGGGTTGGCGAACCAGTGCCGCAAGCCGATCGTCACGGCGGTGCAGGGCATCGTCTTCACCGTCGGCATCGAGCTCATGCTGGCGGGCGATATCGTCGTTGCCGCCGACGATTGCCGTTTCTGCCAGATGG
>CALROF020000054.1:0-30375 GCA_943369775.1 Reyranella massiliensis 521 | reverse complement strand
AAGCGCCCAAAGGACTGAGGCGCCGGTCAGAGACCGGCCGCCAGCCTCAATCTTGCCTTGATCAGGCCGGGATCGTCGGGGAGCTGGCTGACCATCGCCGTGACGGCGTTGGCGGGCTTCGGCGGCGCGGACGCCTTGGCACGGCCCAGGGCGGCGTCGGCGACAACGGCGAAGGTCAGGACCGTCGCGGCAATGACGAGATAATCGATCCAGGTCAGCCGGTTACCACGGAATTTGCCGACGGCGGCGGTCGTCTTGCTCTGGGTGTTGTTCTGGCCGTTTTCCACGATTGGCCTCTCGAATCTGGTCCGGAATATCCACGGAAAGGAATGATCCTTCTTCCCTCCGCATTCCGTCCCAGAAGAGGCTAGACGTAGGCAATTCGGAGAATGTTTGTGGCACCCGGCGTCCCGAAGGGGACGCCCGCCGTGATCACCAGGCGCTCGCCTTCCTTGGCGATTTCCTCCTGGCGGGCGACGCGGACGGCCCGCTGCACCATGTCGGCGAAATTGTGGGCGTCCTCGGTCTGCACGGGATGGACGCCCCAGGTGAGCGTCATGCGCCGCGCCGTGTCGAGATTGGGCGTCAGGCAGAGGATACGCACGTCGGGCCGCTCGCGCGCGGCGCGCAGGGTGGTCGAACCGGTGTTGGTGTAGGTGACGATCGCCGCGGCGGAGAGCGTGTGGGCGCATTGCCGCGCGGCGGCGCTGATCGCGTCGGCGGTAGTGGCTTCGGGTTCGCGCCGGCTCGCATCCATCAGGCGGCGATAGAGTGGATCGGCTTCGACGCTCTTCAGGATGCGATCCATGATCGTGACCGCCTCGACCGGATAGTCACCCGACGCCGACTCGGCGGAGAGCATCACGGCGTCAGCGCCGTCATAGACCGCCGTTGCCACGTCGGAGACTTCGGCGCGCGTCGGAGTCGGCGAATGGACCATCGAGTCGAGCATCTGCGTCGCCACGATCGCAGGACGGCCCGCGACCCGGCAGGCGGCGAGGATACGCTTCTGCAGCGGCGGCACGGCCTCGGGCGGCATTTCCACGCCGAGATCGCCACGCGCCACCATGATGCCGTCGCTCTGCTCGATGATCTCGTCGAGATGCTCGATCGCCTGCGGCTTCTCCAGCTTGGCCATGACGGCGGCGCGACCGGCCACGAGTTTCTTCAGTTCGGCGATATCGTGTGCACGCTGCACGAAAGACAGCGCCACCCAATCGACGCCGAGCGACAGGCCGAAGGTCAGGTCCTTGTGGTCCTTCGGCGTCATCGCCGAGACCGGCAGGATCAGGTTGGGCAGGTTGACGCCCTTGCGATCGCTGATCGGGCCCGCGACCTCAACCTCGGCGTCAATGGTGTCGGCATCGTGCGCGACGATGCGCAGGCGAACCTTGCCGTCGTCGACCAGCAGCACGCCGCCGGGCTCGGCAGCCTTGAAGATCTCCGGATGCAGCAGCGGGATGCGCTTGGCCGTACCCGGAGCAGGATCCATGTCGAAGCGCAGCTTCTGGCCCTTCTTCAGGGCCATCGGCCCTTTGGCAAAGGTACCGAGGCGGAGCTTCGGTCCCTGCAGATCCATCAGGATGGCGATCGGGTGCTTGAACTCTTTCTCCAGGGCACGGAGCTGGTCGACCCGCTGCCGATGGTCCTCCGGTTGGCCATGGCTGAAGTTCAGGCGAAAGACGTCGGCACCGGCTTCGAACAGCGTACGCAGGCGTTCGAGGCTTGAGGTGGCAGGGCCGAGCGTGGCGACGATCTTGGTGAAACGATCCCGATGCATGGTCCCAGTCTACTTCTTTGGCGACGACACTTTGAAGTCGCCTGCTTGCTCGTAGACCTTGACGACGGCGGCGTCATCCAGCTTGCCCCAACCGGCACCTGCTGCTGCGATAAAAAGCTGATGTGCCGCAGCCGTGAGCGGCAGTGGCAAACGCAGCTCGTGGCCGGTGTCGAGGACGAGGCCGAGGTCCTTCACGAAAATCTCGACCGCCGAAAGTGGGGAATAGTCGTCGTCCAGCATGTGCGGCACCCGATTGCCGAACATCCAGGAATTGCCGGCGCTGGCCGAAATCACCTCATAGACGGCGCGCGTATCGGCGCCGGCCTTGGCTGCGAGTGCCATCGCCTCGGCTGCCGCGGCGATGTGCACGCCGGCCAGGAGCTGGTTCACGGTTTTCACCAGCGAGCCGATGCCAGCCTTGTCGCCGAGGCGGAAGACCTTGGCGGAGGTCGCCGACAGGATCGATTCTGCCGTGGCAAAGGCCTTGGCATTGCCCGACGACATGAAGGTGAGCTCACCCGATTCCGCTCGCGCCCGACCGCCTGACATCGGCGCATCCAGAAGCTCATGGCCACTCGCAGTGAGGCGCTCGTCGAGCTTGCGGATGAAGGCCGCGGGGCAGGTGGCGCACTGCATGACGAGGCAACCCTTGCGCAGGGCCGAAGCCGCGCCGCCGTCGCCATAGAGCACCGTCTCGACCTGCTGGGCATTCACGACAGCCACGATAACGACATCGGCCTGTTTCGCGGCCTCGGCGGGCGTGCCGGCAATGCTACCGCCGGCAGCGGCGAAGGCATCGCATGCGGCGGCGCTGGGATCGACGCCGATTACCTTGTGCCCGTGCTTCAGCAGGTTCTTGGCCATGCCGAGGCCCATCGAGCCCAGGCCCACGAAGGCAACGACGGGAGTGTTCTTGTCCGTCATGGATCAGGCCTTGATTCCGTACTTGGCGGCCCAGCCGAGTCCGGCGCCGGTGGTTGTCTTGGGTTTGTATTCAAGGCCGACGTAGCCGTCGTAACCCAGCCGATCGAGCACATCGAGCAGGTAGAGGTGATTCACTTCGCCGATGTCGGGTTCGTTGCGGTCGGGGTTGCCGGCGATCTGTACATGCGAGGTGATGGGGAACAGTCGCTCCGTCCGCTTCTGCAGATCACCTTCCGTCACCTGCAGGTGATAGAGATCGAGCTGCAGGCGCAGATGCGGTGCACCGACTTCGTCGATGATCGCTTTCACCTGGTCGGTGGTGTTGGTGAAGTAGCCTGGAATGTCGCGATGGTTGATCGGCTCCAGAACGATCGTGATGCCGCTCTTGGTGGTTCGGTCGCAGACTTTCTTCAGGTTCGACACGAAGGTGCGATGCATCGCCTTCGTGTCTGCGCCCGGTGCGATCATGCCCGACATGACGTGCAGGGTCCGGCACTCGAGCACCTGGGCATACTCCAGCGCTTTCTCGAGTGCGGCGGCGAATTCGGCTTCGCGACCGGGCAGGGCAGCCAACCCTCGCTCGCCCTTGCTGGCATCGCCCGGCGGCAGATTGAACAGCGCCTGGGTTAGCTTGTGCTTCTTGAGTTCGGCCGCAATGTCGGCGGCCGGTGCTTCATAGGGAAAGAGGATTTCGACGGCCTTGAAGCCATGCGCCGCGGCTGCCCCAAAGCGCTGCAGGAACGGGACCTCCTGGTAGATCCAAGAGAGATTGGCGGCGAGCTTGGGCATTCTGTTGGTCCAGTCAGGAAGGGAAGGCTTCTTCGACGTCGCGCACTTGGCCGTCCGAGAGGGTGCGCACTTTGAAGCCCTGCAGGAGCAGGTGAAGTTTTGCCGTCTCCTCCAGCTCCTCGATTGAGGCGGAGGCTGCCGACAGCGAGGTCCCGGCGACAACCGGCCCGTGATTGGCCAGCAGAACGGCGCGATGGCCCTTCGCGTAGTCGCGGATGGCGTCGGCGAGCTTGGGATCGCCCGGCTTGAAGTAGGGCACGAGCGGCAACTTGCCGACCCGCATCACGAAGTAGGGCGTGATGGGCGGCAGGGTGGTTTCCTGGTTGTGGTGGCACGAAGGATCGAGACAGGAGATCGCCACCGCATGCGTGCAGTGGAGATGCACGATGGCACCGTCCTTCGGGCGCACGTCATAAACCGAACGATGGAGCAACGCTTCCTTGGTCGGCGGATCGCCGCCGACATGCTTGCCCGACAGGTCGAGCTTGGAAAGCTGGCCGGGTTCGAGCTCGCCGAGCGAGGAGTTAGTCGGCGTCATCAGCCAGCCGTCTGCGACACGGGCGCTGATGTTGCCCGACGTACCGGGGCAGAGGCCGCGGGCGGCGAGCTTGACGCCCAACGCACAAATGGCGTCGCGCATCTTGGTTTCAGTAGTGCTCATAGGCGCTCGAAGGCTTTGGTGAAGAAATCGGGCGCGCCGAAATTGCCGGACTTCAAGGCCAGCAGCATCGGCTTCTTGGCGACCGAGGCGGTCCAGGGCACGCCGGGATCGATCTCCGGGCCGATGCGCAGCGCCGTGACGTCGAGAGCGCCGACGACGGCGCCCGAGGTCTCTCCGCCTGCAACGACCATTCGGCCCACTCCGGCCTCGACCAGACCGCGCGCCAGCGACGCCATGGTCTTTTCGATTGCCTGACTCGATTTCTCGATTCCGTACTTGGCTTGCAGCGCTTTCACGGCTTCGGGCTTGTCGCTGGCCGAAAGAAGGATCGGCCCGTTGCCTAGTTTGCCTTTGGCCCAGGCAAGCGCTGTGGCGGCGACATCCTCGCCGCGGCAGATCGCGTCGGTGTCGAGGGCCAGATGCGCACCTTTGAAGGCCGCGATTTGGCCCAGCGTCGCGGCAGAGCAGGAGCCAGCGAGGACCGCAGCGGCGCCCGCGACCTTTGGCAGGGCATCGGCGCCGGCCTTGTGGGTTAGCAGGCCGCGACGGCGATAGGCGGCAGGCAGGCCGAGCGCCACGCCCGAGCCGCCTGTTACCAATACATCGTCGCCGATGGCTTCACCGATGATGCCGAGGTCAGTGTCGGCCACGGCATCGACCACGACGTGGCGCACGCCGTCGGCCGCGAGCTTGTCGAGCGCAGCCCGCAGGCTTGCGGAGCCCGACTGCACCTGCTTCAGCGGCGTCAGCCCGACCTTGTGTTTGGTCTGGCGCGCCAGGACTCGCACCAGGCTGGCGTCGGTCATCGGGGTCAGCGGATGGTGCCGCATGTGCGAGTCCGACAGCGGCACGTCACCGACGAAGAGGTGGCCGAAGAAGATGGTCCGGTTGTTCTCGGGGAAGGCGGGGCAATAGATCGCCTGCTTGGCCTTCAGCACATCGAGCAGCGCATCTCCCACTGGGCCGATATTGCCGGCATCGGTCGAGTCGAAGGTCGAGCAGTATTTGAAGAAGAAACGGACACAGCCCGCTGCCTGCAATGCCTTCAACGCGTCGAGCGATTGGGAAACCGCTTCCTTCGCCGGGATGGAGCGCGTTTTGAGCGCGACGACGACAGCATCGACATCGTCGAGGATCGTGCCCTTGGTGGGAACGCCGATAGTCTGGATGGTACGCATGCCGTTCTTGACCAGCATGCCCGCGATATCGGTCGCACCGGTGAAGTCGTCGGCGATTACTCCGAGAATAGCCATGGACCGACGTTAGGCGATGATCGTTGCTGGCATCCAGAACTTTCGACGCCGTGCGCGACGGCGCTCTTCGTTCTCGCCGTCGTAGTGGTGCAATGGCGGGGCAGGGTCGAAGGTATCGCGAATATCGAGCGAATTGACGTTCACGATGCCGATAGCCTTGCCGTCGTCGGCCATGACGGCACCGACATAAGCGCCGCATTTCGCGCACAGCAGGTAGTCCGTGAGGCCGAGTCCGAAGCGATAGTGCGACAGGGCTCCGGGCGCGGCCTGGAACTCCACGGATCCTTTGGGATCGCCCATCGTGCGTGCGCCATGGCGACGGCAAAAACTGCAGGCGCAACGGCCAATCCGCATCTCCTCGGGTTTCTTGGCCGAGGTGAGGGCGATCTTCACGGCACCGCAGTGGCAGGATCCGGGATAGGTCGTCATGGGGCGATCAAGGTGACTCTGAAGTCATTGACGTTGGTGCGAGTCGGACCGGTGACGAGACTGTCACCTAACAGCCCGAAGAAGCCGTGGCCGTCATTGTCGTCGAGCATCGCCTGTGGATCATGGCCCTTGGCGTGCGCACGGGCCAGCGTATCGGGGCCGAAGATCGCACCGGCGATATCTTCCGCACCGTCGACGCCATCGGTGTCTGCGGCTAGCCCCCAGATACCGGGCGTGCCGTTCGCGGCGATGGCCTCGGCCATCAGATACTCGACGTTGCGCCCACCACGGCCCTTGCCGCGGACTGTCACCGTGGTTTCGCCACCGGACAGGATCACGACGGGCTTGTCCCCGCGCTTCAGGAGATCGAGCGCCTGTCGTGCATGCGCGGCGCCGAGTTCGCGCGCCTCGCCTTCGAGATTGTCGCCCAGCATGACCACTTCGCAGCCGTGTTGACGGGCGACGGTCGCAGCCGCTTCGAGCGAGCGCTTCGGTGTGGCGACCATGATCGTTTCGACATTGGCCAGCCGCGGATCGCCGGGCTTGGGCGTTTCCTCGACTTTGCCGGCGGAACCCGCCTTCAGGTGGGCGAGGACCGACGCTGGCGGCTCGAGGCGGTATTTGGCGAGGACTGCCAGCGCATCGGCAAAGCTCGTCTTGTCGGCAACGGTCGGACCGGAGCCGATCACGCCGGGGTCGTCGTTGGGCACGTCGGAGATCAGCCACGACAGCACGTGTGCGGGCTGCGCGGCGATGGCGAGCCGTCCGCCCTTGATCATCGAGAGGTGTTTTCGCACCGTGTTCATCTCGACGATGTTGGCACCCGACTTCAGGAGTGCACGATTGACCTCCTGCTTGTCTTCCAGGGTGAGGCCCGGCGTGGGCAGGGACAGCAAGGCCGACGCCCCGCCGGAAATGAGACAAAGCACGCGATCGTCGGCGCCGAGCCCCTGCACGCGCTCGAAGATGCGACGGGCCGCTTCGCGTCCCTTGGCGTCGGGTACAGGATGCGAGGCTTCGACGATCTCGATGCGCTTGCAGGCCTCGCCATAGCCATAGCGAGTGACCACTAGCCCCTCGAGCGGGTGGGGCCACTGATCCTCGACCGCCTTGGCCATGGCAGCACTCGCCTTGCCGGCGCCGATGACGATCGTCCTGCCTTTCGGCGGCTGCAGCTTGGCGATGAAGGGGGCCAGACAAGTTTCGGGTCGGGCGACGGCCAGAGCGGCGTCAAACATGGCGCGCAGCAGGGCGCGGGCGTCAGCATCTTTCATTTGCGCGATCTTCGCACTATAGGGGCTCGATGCAACAACTGCTGGGGCCCGGTGATCCGCCGCCCTTTTCCGTCGTGAATGAGAAGGGCAAGGCACCGCTGCTGTTGCTCTGTGACCATGCCAGCAAGGCAGTTCCGAAAGCGCTGGGCTCGCTCGGCATTTCGGATGCCGAGCTGTCGCGCCATATCGGCTGGGACATCGGCGGCCTCGACGCGGCGATCGCCTTGTCCAAGGCCCTCGATGCGCCGCTGGTCGCGTCGGGCTATTCGCGACTGGTGATCGACTGCAACCGCTGGCCGGGCGGCGAGGGTTCGACGCCTGAAATCAGCGACGGCACCGTCGTGCCGGCCAACCAGAGACTTACCAAGGAGCAGGTCGATGCCCGGGCGGAGGCCTGCTTCTGGCCGTATCACCGGGAGGTCGATCGCGTGCTTGATGCCATGACGGCCGGCGGCCGCCAGGTCTGCCTGCTGGTCGTGCATTCCTTCACACCGGTCATGAAGGGCTTCGTGCGGCCCTGGCATGTCGGTGTCCTGTGGAACGACGATCCGCGCCTGCCGGAACCGCTGCTGACCGAGCTGCGACGCGATCCCAAGCTGGTCGTCGGCGACAACGAGCCTTACTCGGCGCGTGCTTCCTACGAATACACGCTGACGGCGCATGCACGTTCCCGCGCAATTCCGCACTGGTCGCTGGAAGTACGCCAGGACCTCATGGAGACGCCGGACAATGCGCGTGCCTGGGGTCAGCGATTGGCTCCGGCGATCCGTTCAGCAGTTACGGTGGCCCTGTCATGAAATGCGAAGCGTTGCCCGGCGCGCCGGTGGATCTCGTCCGGCAACATCTCGCGGAAGCGGCGAACGGTTGGAGTGTCGGGACCTGGGGCGCTATTGGCGAGTTCCAGTACGATGCCGACGAACCCGACCTCGCGGTCGATCTTGCGGCGCTGTCGGTGACGAGCCTGCGCGGCGCGCTTTACATCGGCAACTTGAGCGGTGCCACGCCCTTCGCCCTGATCGACGACAGTGGCCGCACGCGCGAAATCGCCTTTTGCTCGGCGGCGTCGGGCAGGGGCCACGAGACGATCACCCAGCTCGACGATCGAACCTTCGATCTCGGTATCGGCGCGCCCCATGTCGCCATGCAGGTGAGGTTGGCGAAAGGGGACGAGGAAACGCTGGCTGCCCTGCGCGATGGGGTGGGGAAGCCGATCCTCGCGCCGGGCAATCCCGCCGGGCCGGCGATCGCCCGCTGCAGCCCGACGCGGATCTTCGTCTCGGCCCTGGCGCGACTGGAGGTTCACCAGCCAATTCCGCCGCCCGGCGGCGAATCGCCGGAAGGGCCGCACAGCCACCTGCTGCCGCATTACCTGAAGGAAGGGCGGGCGCATGCGCCGGGGTCGCCCTTGCCGGCTGGTTTATACTGTGGGCTGAGCCTATATCCCCGGACGAAGCTCTGATCTTTGCGGTTCCAGGAGACCATCATGGACGACAAGACCCGTACCGAACTCGAGGCCGCCGCCTTCCGCCGCCTGGTCTCGCATCTGCAGGAACGTACCGACGTCCAGAACATCGACCTGATGAATCTGGCCGGTTTCTGCCGCAACTGCCTGTCGCGCTGGTATCGAGAGGAGGCGGGCTCCCGTGGCATCGAGATCGCCGACCCCAAGGCCCGCGAGATCGTCTACGGCATGCCTTATGAGGATTGGAAGGCCAAGCACCAGAAGGACGCTTCAGGCGACCAGAAAAAGGCCTTCGACAAGGCCGAACACAAGCATTCCTAGCTCTTTCGTGGCCAAGTCCACGTTATCCCCATCATTCATCGCCCGAGAGTCGTTGAGTCGACATAGTCGCCGCTCCTATGGTCCGGCCGTCGGGATCAAGGAGTAGCGGATATGCCGGATGGAAGCGCCGTTTCCAAGAAGACCAAGGCCGGGCCGGTTTCGGCAGACCGCCTGAAGAGCTTCGTCGAGCGTATCGAGAAGCTCGAAGAAGAGCGTCGCGCCATCGGCGGTGACGTCAAGGACGTCTATAGCGAGGCCAAGGGCGTAGGCTACGACGTGAAGACGATTCGCAAGATCGTGTCGATGCGCCGTATGGATGCCGCCGACCGCGCCGAGGAGGAGACCTTGCTCGACGTCTACAAGCACGCTCTGGGTATGGTCTAAGGCCTCTGCTGCACTGCAGGTGAGATTGCCTCGAATCAACGGGAACGTGATTTTGCGCGGTCCGCGCAGGAGATAGGGTCCTCTTCGGCTCGAACGCTCCAACCAATGGAGCCAGCCGAGGAGGAAACCATGCGCAACACTGTCATTGCCGGCATTTGCGTTACTTTGGGCTTCGCGTCCGTACAGGCGAGCGCGCAGCTCGCCGTCTCGTCGAACGATCACAAGATCAAGCAGGAAAACGGCGTCAACAAGAACGTCGCCAACCCGCCGCCGGACAGCATCACCATCGTCGACCTCGGTGTGCTGCCCGTGAAGGTCGTGGGCACAGTCGACAACGTGCCCGGCAGCGTCGTCGGGCCACCGCTTTCCGTGGCGATCACACCCGACGAGTCGATTGCCCTCATTGCGTCGTCCTCCAAGCTCGATCCGGCCGACCCGACCAAGCTGGTGCCGGACGACAGGGTCACCGTTGTCGATCTTAAGGATCGCAAGATCCTCGACACGCTGACGACGGGGCCGGGCGCCGCCGGCATTTCCATCACCAAGGACGGAAAGCGGGCCTATGTCGCCAACCGCATGGCTGGCTCGATCTCGATCCTGTCGATCGACGGCAAACAGGTGAAGTTGGTCAAGACCGTTCCGCTGATGAAGGCCGACACGCTGTTGAGCCATCTGGCGGTCTCGCCCGATGGTACCACCGGCGTGGTGACGCGAAACGGTGACGCCAAGGTCGAGCTCATGAAGCTTGGCGGCGACAACATCACCTCATCGGCGGTTCTCGATGTCGCGCCACGACCCTATGCGGTGTCCGTAACGCCGGATGGCAAGACGGCCGTCGTCGCGAGCCTCGGCGATCCCAAGGGCAACGGCGTGCTCACCGTCATCGACCTTACCGGCGGCAAGATTTCCGGTACTTCCGATATCGGCCACGAGAACCTCGAAGGCATGATGATGTCGCAGGACGGCCGCTGGATTGCCGGCGTGGCGCACGCGGGCTCTACGCGCCCGAAGGACGCCCCACAGTTCAAGGCCAACGGCCTGGTGGTCATGTATCGTCTCGACGGAGACAAGCTCACCAAGGTCAGCGAAGCCCCGATCGGCGGCTGGTCACAGGGCGCCTCGTTCTCGCGCGATGGCAGCGTCGTCATCGTGCAGAACATGAATCAGGCGAACATGCAGGTGTTCAAGAACGACAACGGCAAGCTCACCGACACGGGCCAGACGATTCCCACCGTCGGTGGTGCGGCCGCGGTCCGTTCGTCCACGGATCGGTGAGGCTGCTTCTAGTACCAGATGTTCATCGGCAGGCCGTAGCGGTCGCGTGGCCGCTCCGGGCCAAGGCGTGTCGCGGCGCCTGCGGCGATCAGGGTTGCCGTCCGGCAGACCGCCATGGCGTCCAGCACGTCATCTCGGGCGGCGCCTGAGAGTGTCTGTGGTTTCCATTTGAAGCCGTACTTCGCCAGGAGCCCGAGCCGCTCGGCAAAGCCGTCCGGCTGGCGCTTCTTGCTGAGCACGGGCTTGTCGCCGTTCATGCGCGTGAAGGCGAGTTCGGGATGCGCCTCGTAGACGACGCGCCGAAGCTTGGCGCTGCCGCGCAGCAGCTCGTCGACCTCGCGCATCTTGGGGAAGAGATGAAACGTCTGCTGATTGAGGCCCAGGCCCAGCTTGCGGCTGGTCGCATTGGCGTCGGCGTGGGTCGTGCAGGCGAGCGCCGGGCGGCAAGGAGTAGGGAAGACCGAACTGGCCTTGCCGGGCATCAGGGCCCGCGCTTCGGCTTCGCAGGCCCGGCCGGGGCGGGGCGTATCGGTGAGGCCGATCGGCATGTCGACCGCCAAAATGGAAAGGCCCTCGCACGCATCTGCAAGGGCCTTCACGACTCTTATGTCCAGGGTGCCATCGACGTCGCGCCGGCAGACGACCCAGCCAGCGCGGCAGCCATCGGCACCCCCGACGATCAATGGACAATTACCACTCGGCCATCTTGGTCTTCAGGTTGCCGTCCAGCGTCGCGAGGAAGTCCTCGGTGGTCTGGTAGTCCTGGCTCTTGTCGACGAGGATCGCGAGATCCTTGGTCATCTTGCCGCTTTCGACGGTCTCGACGCAGACCTTCTCGAGCGCCTCGGCGAACTTCACCACCTCCGGTGTGCCGTCGAAGCTGCCGCGATACTTCAGGCCCTGCGTCCAGGCGAAGATCGAGGCGATCGGGTTGGTCGAGGTCGGTTTGCCCATCTGGTGCTCGCGATAGTGGCGGGTCACCGTACCGTGCGCCGCTTCAGCCTCGACGGTCTTGCCGTCCGGCGTCATCAGCACCGAGGTCATCAGGCCGAGCGAGCCGAAGCCCTGGGCCACCGTGTCGGACTGCACGTCGCCATCGTAGTTCTTGCAGGCCCAGACGAATTCACCGTGCCACTTCAGCGCCGAGGCGACCATGTCGTCGATCAGGCGGTGCTGGTAGACGATCTTCTTCGCCTTGAACTTGTCGGCGAACTCCTTGTCGAAGACCTCCTGGAACAGGTCCTTGAAGCGGCCGTCATAGCGCTTGAGGATGGTGTTCTTGGTCGACAGGTAGACAGGCCAGCCGCGCATCAGGCCGTAATTGAACGAGCTGCGCGCGAAGCCGATGATCGACTCGTCGAGATTGTACATCGTCATCGCGACGCCGCCGGCCGGGAAGTCGAACACATTATGCTCGATCACCTTGCCGTCCTCGCCCTCGAAGCGGACGGTGAGCTTGCCCTTGCCCGGCACCACGAAGTCGGTGGCACGATACTGGTCACCGAAGGCGTGGCGGCCGATGACGATCGGATGCGTCCAGCCCGGCACGAGGCGGGGGACGTTCTTGCAGACGATCGGCTCGCGGAAGATCGTGCCGCCGATGATGTTGCGGATCGTGCCGTTGGGCGACCGCCACATTTCCTTGAGCTTGAATTCCTCGACGCGCGCCTCGTCCGGCGTGATGGTCGCGCACTTCACTGCGACGCCGTACTGCTGCGCGGCCTTGGCCGAGTCGACCGTCACCTGGTCGTTGGTCTTGTCGCGATTCTCGATGCCGAGGTCGTAATACTTCAGGTCGATGTCGAGATATGGAAGGATCAGCTTGTCCTTGATGAACGCCCAGATGATGCGAGTCATCTCGTCGCCGTCCATCTCGACGACCGGGTTCTTCACCTTGATCTTCGCCATCGTGCTTCCTTTCGCGCCTCAAGCTCTTAATGCGCGCGGGGTTTGGCGAGCCGCCCCGGCTGACCGGGGCGGCTCCGCCTGACGCCGCGTCAGAGAGCGGCGAGGGCGTCGTTCAACGTCTTGCTCGGCCGCATGCCTGCCGAAGTCTTGGTCTGATCGGGCAGATAGTAGCCGCCCGTATCCACCGGCTTGCCCTGAGCAGCGATCAGCTCGGCGTCGATCTTGGCCTCGTTGGCCGCAAGTGCTTCCGCCAGCGGCTTGAAGCGGGTCGACAGGGTCGTGCTGTTGTCGCGCCGGGCCAGCGCTTGGGCCCAGTACAGGGCCAGGTAGAAGTGGCTGCCGCGATTATCCAGTTCGCCGACCTTGCGGGCAGGCGAACGGTTGTCCTCGAGGATCTTGCCGTTGGCCTCGTCGAGCGTCTCGGCCAGGACCTTCACGTCCTCGTTGCCGGTTGTCTGCGCCAGATGTTCCAGCGAAGCGCCCAGCGCCAGGAATTCGCCCAGCGAATCCCAGCGCAGATACCCTTCGTGCTGGAACTGCTCGACATGCTTGGGCGCCGAACCGCCGGCGCCGGTCTCGAACAGGCCGCCGCCCTGCAACAACGGAACGATCGACAGCATCTTGGCCGACGTGCCCAGCTCCATGATCGGGAAGAGGTCGGTCAGGTAGTCGCGCAGCACGTTGCCCGTGACGGAGATCGTGTCGAGACCCTGGCGAATGCGATCGAGCGAGAACTTGATCGCCTCGACCGGCGCGAGGATGCGGATGTCGAGACCCTTCGTGTCCTCGTTCTTGAGGTACTTCTCGACCTTGGCGATCAACTGCGCGTCGTGGGCGCGCTTGGCATCGAGCCAGAACACGGCCGGGGTGTTGGTGAGCCGCGCGCGGCGCACGCCGAGCTTGACCCAGTCCTGGATCGGCTCGTCCTTGACCTGGCACATGCGGAAGACGTCGCCGGTCTCGACCTTCTGTTCCATCAGGACCGTGCCGTCCTCGGCGACAACGCGCACCGTGCCGCCCGTCGCCAGCTCGAAGGTCTTGTCGTGCGAGCCGTACTCCTCGGCCTGCTGCGCCATCAGGCCGACGTTCGGCACCGTGCCCATCGTCTTCGGGTCGAAGGCGCCATGCGCCTTGCAGTCCTCGATGACGGCCTGGAACAGCGTCGAGTAGCAACGATCGGGGATCGCGGCGATCACGTCGTGCAGCTTGCCGTCGGCGCCCCACATCTTGCCCGATTCGCGGATCATCGCCGGCATCGAGGCATCGATGATCACGTCGCTGGGCACGTGAAGGTTGGTGATTCCCTTGTCGGAATTGACCATGGCGAGGCCCGGCCGCTTCGCGTACTCGGCCTGGATATCGGCCTTGATGGCGGCCTTCTCGGCCTCCGGCAGCGTCTCGATGCGGGTCAGCAGATCGCCCAGGCCGTTGTCGGGATCGATGCCGAGCTTCTTGAACGTGTCGCCATGCTTCTCGAACACGTCGGTGAAGAACACTGAGACACAATGGCCGAACAGGATGGGATCGGAGATCTTCATCATGGTCGTCTTGAGGTGCAGCGAGAACAGGATGCCGTCCTTCTTCGCCGCGTCGATCGCAGAAGCGTAGAAGGCGCGCAGCGCCTTACGGTTCATCACCGAGCAGTCGATGATCTCGCCGGCTTTGAGCGGAATCTTCGGCTTCAGCACCGTGGTCGCGCCGTCGCTGCCGACCAGCTCGATACGGGCATTGGTCGGCGCCGCAATGGTGGTCGCGACCTCCGAACCGTAGAAGTCGTTGCCCGACATGTGGGCCACGCGCGTCTTCGAGTCCTTGCTCCAGGCGCCCATCTTGTGCGGATGCTTGCGCGCGTACTGCTTCACGGCGCCGGCGGCGCGGCGGTCGGAATTGCCCTCGCGCAGCACGGGATTGACGGCGCTTCCGAGCACCTTGCCGTAGCGAGCACGGATTTCCTTGTCCGCCGGGGTCGCGTCGCTGTCCGGATAGTTCGGGACGTCGTAGCCCTTGCTCTGCAACTCCTTGATCGCGGCCTTCAACTGCGGGATCGAGGCGGAGATGTTGGGCAGCTTGATGATGTTGGCCTCGGGGCGCGTCGCAAGCTTGCCGAGTTCCGCCAGCTCGTCGTTGATCTTCTGCTCGGGCTTCAGCTTGTCGGGGAAGTTGGCGATGATGCGGCCGGTCAGCGAAATGTCCTTCAGCTTCATCTTCACGCCGGCCGTCGCGACGAACGCCTCGACGATCGGCAGCAGGGAAAACGTCGCAAGCCCGGGGGCTTCATCGACCTTTGTCCAGACGATTTCGAGATCTGACATACCTGCACTCCGTGCGCCGCTTTGAGGTTGGCTGAGTTGATATATTGCTGATTATAGCCCGTTCTTTTTGCACCGCCGTGAAGCAAAGGCAATCTCCGCCACGACGACGTCACCAGGGTGTTCGGCCTATCTTTTTCAAGCGTTGTCGCCGTGTTGCTGCACGGGGCGATTAGCGATCAATTGCAATGCGCGTGGTCGGCGCCGACGCGCGCAAGCAGTGCCTCGACGCGCTCAGGGGCGCGCTGTTCATCGACGTGGTCGAACCGGTTTCCCGCACCGATGGCCCGTCGGGGACAATCAAGAGCCGCTACAAGGCGGGTGGCCTGCCGGCGCAGGGCAGGTGTCAGACCCGATCCAGGCGTTTTGCCAATCCGACGGAACGCGGCATGGCTGCAATTGCCGGCAGCACTTCGTCGATACTGTTCACGAAGGCGACGTGGTCGAGGTGGGTTCGTTCGGCGAAACCGCCTTCCACGACGTTCTGCAGCAGGGCGGCGAGCGGCTGCCAGTAGCCGCCCTGATCGATGATCACGATCGGCTTGCTATGCAGGCCGAGGGTGCGCCAGGACAGGACCTCGAACAGCTCCTCGAGGGTGCCGAGCCCGCCAGGCAGCACCACGAATCCGTCCGACCGCTCGAACATCTGGAGCTTGCGCTCGTGCATGGTTTCGACAACCGCCGTCTCGGTCAGGGCCGGATGGCCTGCTTCGCGCTCCAGCAGGAAACGCGGGATAATGCCGATGACCTTGCCGCCGCTATCGAGGGCGGCATTGGCGACCAGGCCCATCAGGCCGACGCCGCCACCGCCATAAACCAGCGTAACGCCTTGATTGGCCAGCATTTGGCCCAGGGCCACGGCGGTCGTGCGGCTGGCAGGATCGGTCCCGAAACGGGCGCCACAGAAGACGCACAGGGACTGGGGATTGGAGGAGGGGGGGCTGGACTCGGGCACTAAAGCTGCTTCTTTTGAGACGAACGGGTGCCTTCACGGCTCTGGATGGCATGGTATCATTTCGCGAAGGATGGTCGCGACGCCAATGGGGATGGTCGTCGCACCGTTGGGAGGCCGATGTCACGCACTGTTTTCGGGCTGGTTGCGATCGGCGCGGTCGTCATTGCGATTGCGCTGGGAGTCGCATGGCGCGGTAAGCTCCGGGAGCAAGCCGCCATAGATCATTCGGCCAAGGCCGCATCGGCACCGCAGGCTGCCGCGCCGACTGTGCCGACGGCTTCGAGCACGCCGCCCGCGGATACCGCGGCCACGACGGCGCCGAGCTTCGACATCGCCCGCATCGGGCCGGATGGACGGGCCGTCGTTGCCGGGCGTGCAGCGCCGGGCGCCAAGATCGTGCTGCTGGATGGCGGCAAGGAAATCGCCAAGGCGGAAGCCGACGCGCGGGGAGAATGGGTCGTCATCCTGCAGGATCCGCCGCTGGCGGTAGGGCAGCATGAGCTGCGCGTCGTTCAGCATATCGAAGGCCGCGCCCCCCTTACATCGGATCAGGCCGTGGTTGCCGTGGTGCCGGAGCAGCCGAGCACAAGCGACAAGCCGCGCGAAGACACGCTCGTGATGATCTCGCCGCGAACAGGCGCCCCGACCCTGGTGCAGCCGCCGTCGCCGGCCGGTGTGCCGAGATCGGCGGACCTCGTGCTGTCGACGCTCGACTACGACGACCGCGGACATGTCACCATTACCGGCCAGGCCAGTCCGGGCACGGTTGTTCGCGCCTACATCAACGACAGAATGGTGGCGGAGGGAACGACGGGAACAGACGGCCGTTGGCGCCTGAAGCCGATCGATCCGCTCGAGCAGGGCAAGTACAAGCTGCGCCTCGATCGCATCGCCAAAGACGGCAAGCCGGTGGCGCGGCTGGAACTGCCCTTCGAGAAACTCTCGATCACGCCGGCATCCGATACCGATTCGCGGCGCCTGCATGTGGTGCGCGGCGACAATCTCTGGAACATCGCACGGGCGCACTATGGCGCCGGTTGGCAGCACACGGTCATCTTCGGCGCGAACAAAGAGCAGATTCGCGATCCCGATCTGATATATCCGGGACAGGTCCTCACCCTGCCCAAGGTCAACTGACGGGCCTGGGCCCAAAGAGAGCTCTTTCATCATGCTGGCCAATTTTCTGGTGCCGATCCTCGATGACGGTTGGCGCTTCATTGCCCTCTTTGCTGGCGCGACCTTCCTCGCGGCCCTGACGGGCGCCGCGTGGCTGTTCTGGCCGCTGTTCGTGCTGACTCTGTGGTCGATCTATTTCTTCCGCGATCCGCCGCGTGGCGTGCCGCAGGAGGACGGCCTGCTGATCGCGCCAGCCGATGGTCTGGTGCAGATGGTGGTGCAAGCCGTGCCGCCAGCGGAGCTCGGCCTCGGCGATCAGCCGCTGACGCGGGTCTCCATCTTCCTGTCGGTGTTCGACGTGCACATCAATCGTGCGCCCTGTGCGGCTACGGTCGATGTCGTGGCTTATCGGCCCGGCAAGTTTCTGAACGCTGCCGCCGACAAGGCGAGCGAGGAGAACGAGCGCATGGCGCTGGCATTGCGCCGCGCCGATGGTCGCGTGATCGGCTGCGTGCAGATCGCGGGCTGGGTGGCCCGCCGCATCATCTGCTACGTCAAGCCAGGGCAGGCGGTCGCAGCCGGGGAACGTTTTGGCCACATCCGCTTTGGTAGTCGTACCGACCTTTATCTGCCTGTGGGTGCGCGTTTGCTGGTCGCGGCGGGGCAGCGCATGATTGGCGGAGAGACGGTCATGGCTGAGCTCGATCCCGGCAGGACGGAGCCGCGTACCGCCGTCGAGTTCTAAGGAGTCCTATTTATGGACGACGATCTGCGCGCGCGCCGCGGCCGGTTGCGCGGCTTCTCGATCAATCGCCTGATCCCGAACGTGCTGACATTGGCGGCACTATGTTCGGGCCTGACTGCCATTCGCTTCGGGCTGCAAGGCGAGATGCGGCTTGCCGTCATCGCGATCATCGTTGCGGCGATCTTCGATGCTCTGGACGGGCGCGTGGCGCGGCGGCTGGGTGTCACCAGCCGGTTCGGTGCCGAGCTCGATTCCCTCTCCGATTTCCTCTGCTTCGGCGTCGCGCCAGCGCTCGTGCTCTATCTCGCTTCGTTGCGAGACGTGGGTTCGTTGGGCTGGATCGTGGTCCTGATGTTCCCGATCTGCTCGGCGCTGCGGCTCGCGCGGTTCAACACGGCGCTCGTCTCGGACACGCCACCGCCGGCCTGGACCGGATCGTTCTTCACCGGCGTGCCGGCGCCGGCTGGGGCGCTGTTGGCCCTGATGCCGTTGATGGTGAGCTTCGAGATCGAAGCCGCCTGGCCACGCCACGCACTTGTCGTCGGCATCGTGCTTATCGCGGTTGGCGGGCTGATGGTCAGCCGCGTGCCGACTTTTTCGTTCAAGAAGGGCAGGGTGCCGCGTCACCTCGTATTGCCCGCCCTGCTGAGCGCGGCGCTGGTGATGACCGTGATCGCGAGCTCACCCTGGATCGGCCTGTCGCTGCTGGGCCTGGGATACACGGCGCTCATACCCTTCAGTTGGATGGCCTATCGCCGGCAGGCGATGGCGGATCGTCAGGCTGCGGCAGCGCCCGGCGAGGTGGTCCCGTTGCGGGCGGTGGACCACCCCCACGACTGACGCTGCCGCGCCGGTATGCTCGACCCTGTCCTGCGACGCTGGATTGATCCGCCGCTCGACCGTGCCGGTGCCTGGCTGGCGCAACGCAGCGTTCCTGCGAACGGTCTGACACTTGCCGGCCTTGCCGTAGGGCTGCTGGCTGTGCCGCTGCTGGCCCATGGGCTCTACGGGGCCGCGCTGGTGGCGATCCTGGCCAATCGGCTGCTGGATGGCCTCGATGGCGCCGTGGCCCGGCATGGGACGCCGACGGCCTTCGGTGGCTATCTCGATATCGTCTGCGACATGGCTTTCTATGCGGCGGTACCGGTGGGCTTCGCGCTGGCGGAACCCGGCAATGCGGTCTGGGCGGCGCTGCTGCTGGCGTCCTTTATCTGCACCTGCGCCTCTTTCCTGGGGCGGGCTGTGATGGCCGCGAAGCGGGGCGAGCCCGACGACGGTGAGCGGGGCATAAAGTCATTCTTTTATGCGGCGGGGCTGATCGAGGGGACGGAGACCGTCATCGCCTTCGTCCTGTTCTGCCTCTTTCCCGCGTTCTCTGGCTGGCCGGGGCCTTTGCGATTTTGTGCGTCTGGACTGCGGCCGGCCGATTGGCGGCAACCTGGAAATCAGAATCAGAATCCGGTTTGTAGCTATTGTGCCGTCTACAGAGAGTGTCCACTAAGTCTAGAGAGTGATCGCAGGATAATTGTTCTATCTCAATGGGTTGCAAATAACGGCGGTTTTGCGGCTTATTTGAATTGACCTGATGATTTACTTTAAGTACGGTAGCTAAGTTAAATCACAATTCATATTGCGAGGCGAGGCCGATCCGCCTCACCGAATTGCGTGGGGGCAGAAATGCTGTCGATCTTCCGTCGCTTGATGAAGAACACCCAGGGCGCCACGGCAGTTGAGCTCACGCTGATCACGTCGATCATCGCCGTCGCAGCGATTGCCTCCATGCGCTCCGTCACCGGCAAGGTGACGAACGTGCTCAACGCAGTGGGCCCGCTGAACTAGTGTCCCCGAGCGCAGGTGGCGGATGCCGCTCCTCGCGCTGCTCCAGACCGGATGCCTGATCTTCCTCGCCGTTCTGCTCGTTATCGCGGCGTGGCAGGATCTGCGTACTCTGCACATCTCCAATAGCCTGCCGCTGTCCATCGTCGCCGCCTTCGTGGCCTGGTCGATCCTGGGCCTGATTGCAGAGACATTGACGGTGGGAGGGATAGCGCTGTCCGTCGGGTGCGCTGCAGTGCTCTTTCTGGTTGCTGCCGCAGGCTTTGCCGCAGGCATGATGGGTGGGGGCGACGTTAAGCTGGCTGCGGCTGTGGCCCTGTTCGCCGGCCCAGCCCTGGTGCTGGATTTCCTGCTCGTCGTTGGCATCGTTGGAGGTGTGCTGGGAATCATCGTGCTGGCCGGCGTGCCGCTCGGTCCGGTTACCAATACCGGCGGGACGACGGTGCGCGGCCGTCTTCGCGGCAGGCTGCCCTACGGCCCGGCTATCGCTGCCGGGGGCCTGTGGGTCACTGCTACGCTGGCATGTGCGCTTAAGTAATCCAAAATTCTTTCCTCGAGCGGGGAGAGGCGTCTAGGCTACGGCAGCGGAGGGGAGAGATTGACCATGCCTATGGCCTCGATTGCAGCGAAGCGCGTTCTGTTCGGTCTGCTTGGCGCGATGACGGCGACAGCGACGATTGCCCAGACGCCCGCGCAGGCACCTGCCCAGGTGCCCCGCAGCGTCGTCGAAACGTCGGCGACGCAGACCGTTCCGGAATTCCGTGATCCCAAGACTGGCAGGGTCTGGAACCAGAACAACGTCGGCACGAATCCGATCGGCACGCCGACGGCGGCCGATCTCGCCTTCGATCCTCTGGCGCAGGCGGCGCGCATCGACGGCGTCGTGATCCAGCGACCGACGGCTGTTCGGCTCGGCTGGTCGCAACCGTCGGCAGGCCCCAACGTGCCGCTCGTGTCGCTCGACGATGCAAGCCTGAGTGCCGTTGCCGGCAAGCGTTGGCAGGTCGTGGTCTATGTGAACAACAACGCCAACGGCACCATGGTCCCGATGATCGACTGCCGGTTCACCAATGCGGGCAAGACGGTCCAAGAAACCCGCGCGCTCGTTCCGGCACTTGGAGCGGGCGTTCGCGCAGGTCTCGTGATCTACGGGCCCAAGACCGATCTGTTCGTCGACCGTGCCCAGTGCCGGATCGTTTCGCCGTAGTCTATCTATCCTTGCACCGAGTAGCCGCCGTCGACGGTGATGGCGGCGCCCGTGACATAGTCCGACGCTTGGCTTGCAAGAAAAACGGCGATACCTGCGAAGTCGTCGGGCGTGCCCCAACGTCCGGCAGGTGTTCGCTTCAGCACCGAGTCATGTAGTGCCGGCACATCGCGGCGCGCGCGCTGGGTCAGCGCCGTATCGATCCATCCGGGCAGGATGGCGTTGACCTGGACATTGTCCTTGGCCCACGCGGTCGCCATCGCCTTCGTCATCTGCACGATGCCGCCCTTGCTGGCGGCATAGGCCGTCGTAAACGAGGCGCCGAAGATCGACATCATCGAGCCGATGTTGATCATCTTGCCGGCGCCGGCCTTTTTCATTTCAGGGTATGCGGCGTGACTGCACAGGAAGGCGCTGGTCAGGTTGGTGTCCATCACCTGATGCCATTCCGTCAGGGTATATTCCTGTGGCTGCTTGCGGATGTTGATGCCGGCATTGTTGATCAGGATGTCGAGTCGGCCGTGTTGCTTGACGGCGCCGGTGATCAAGGCGCGGCACGACTCTTCCTTCAACACGTCGACCGCAATGGCGCTCGCATTAGCGCCCAGAGCTTGAAGTTCTTTGACTGCTGCGTCGTTCTTGGTGGTATCGCGTCCGGCGACCACCACTGTTGCGCCGGCTGCTGCCATGCCCTTGGCCATGCCGAGGCCAATGCCACCATTGCCGCCTGTCACGACGGCCACGCGGCCGGAAAGATCGAACAGTTTCATTGCGCCCCCTCCCGTTTCATATCGGTCTGTATACCGAACCTCCACACCCTGAAACAGCGCAACCGGAAACAGTTCAAGCCGTTGACTTCAGCCAACGAGACAAGTTCGCAGCTCGACGGCCGGGCTGACCGACGGGCAGCGGACGAGGGTGGCGGCGGTCGAAGGACCGCCGCCATTTTCTCTTTGATTGTTCCCGAGGATTGTTAGGGGCCGGCCTTGGTCGGTGCGCCGTCTTCCTGGAGCGGCGGAGCCTGGAGGCGCAGCTGCGCCTTCTTTACGTCGGCAAACAAGCTGTGCTCGCCGTCGTTCATACCTTCCTCGGCTGCCACCTGGAGAAGGCGGGCATCGAGTTCCCACTGTTTCAGGATCTTCGTCTTTTCGATCACGTCGAGATCGCGACTGTCGACAACGTCGGCGGGATGCCGAAACACGCTGCTGGGATTCGACAGGGCTTTCTTCTTGTCCTCGTCGCTGATCATCATTGCCTCCGCTTACTGTTCTACAGCAACGGAGATTTGATCAGCCGAGTTCCCCTGAATTACTTCTTCCTGACTGGCGGCTCTTCGGACGCGCCGTTTTGCTTCTCTCGAGCAGCGTCCTTGTCGATCAGGTTGAGCAAATCGTCGGGCAGAGGCTCGTTCGTAATCTCGTCGTACATCGCATGAAGCTGCTTTTGCAGCCACATGTCGAAGGGACGTTCGCTTGCCTTGGGTGCCGGCCGATCCGAAGGCGGGCGTCCACCGCCCGCCTTGCTGGTGTCATCGGTCATTACATGCTCCCCGGAGACAGAAGGCTCCGCGGGACCCTGTCTGACCCATGCCACTCTCCCCCTGAAATCGCCCATGGCTATTTCACACTCAACTGAAGTGTTTGAAAAGGGGCACCGTTAACGCGTCGTCGCCCGGGCCTCTTCGCCGGGCTGCACGGCCCCGCCACGAACTTCCTCTGCGGGCTGGCGCGTTTCGCCTTCGAGCAGGAGCCGCTCGAGCGTATCGCGGGCGCGGGAAATGCGGCTCTTCACGGTGCCCACGGAGACACCCGTATGATCGGCAATCGTCTCGTAGGGCAAGCCTTCGAGCACGGCCAGCAGCAAAGCCTCGCGCTGCGCCGCGGCAAGCTTGCCGAACGCGCTCATGAACTCACGCATGATCAACCCGCTGTCCTGATGAGGAGGATGGGAAAGCGATTCGGCAACCGCCGTGTCGACGGGGACCGTCGGGCGTCGCCGGCGCAGGCCGGAAATGAACTCGTTGCGCTGAATGCGGAACAGCCAGGCGGCCAGATTAGTACCCGGCTGGAAGCTGTGGCGGCCAGTCAGCGCCTTGACGACCGTGTCGTGCACGAGATCGTCGGCTGCATCGCGGTCGCGGGTGAGCGAGAGAGCATAGATCCGCAGGCGCGGCAGGACAGTCTTCAGTTGCTCATGAAAGTCGAGAACGGTCTGGTCCTGCTGAATCTGTGCGGTCATTGTTCTCTCTCCTCGGTAATTGCGTCCTACCTCAAACAAATGACTGAGCTTGCGTTTGGTTACATGAAGACAGTGCCTAAATTTATAAGTCATTGATATTGATTGATAAATTGGTGAAGATTTATTGTAATTTTTCCGAAAGATACTTGCGTGCCCGCGATACGCGCGCCTTGAGGGTGCCGACCGAACAGCCACACAGACTGGCTGCCTCCTCATAGGAGAAGCCGCCAGCACCTACGAGTATCAGGGCCTCACGTGACTGCGGACTGAGCTTCCACAGCTCCACCGAAAGCTCCTTCAGGGCGAGTGTCGCTTCCGGATTGTCGACAGCGGGAAGCGGAGCGGCCATCTCGTCGTCGATTGTCTGCGGTCGCCGCCGTTGCGTGCGCAAATCCGAATAGAAGCGATTGCGCATGATGGTGAACAGCCAGCCCTTGAGATTGGTACCGGGCGTGAACTGCTCGTGCTTGTCGAGGGCTGCAAGGATGGTGTTCTGCACAAGATCGTCTGCCGCTTCCCGCTCACGGCACATGAAACGTGCGAAAGCGCGAAGATCTGGAAGAAGGGCGACGATGTCTTCTTTCATCATTGTCAATGTGGGGAGCCCAACGCCGAACGAAAGAGAAAATCGAAGGGGGCAACCGCATCCCGATGGCAGGCGTTGCCTGATGCAGATTGGGTAGTTGTCCAACCACCGAAGGAGTCAGTCATGAATTGGGATCGCATCGAAGGCAATTGGAAGCAGGTCACCGGCAAGGTCAAGGAGCAGTGGGGCAAGCTGACCGAAGACGACATCACGGTGATCGACGGAAAGCAGGAACAACTCGTCGGCCGCATCCAGGAACGCTACGGCGTTGCCAAGGATGAAGCAGAGAAACAGGTCAAGAGCTGGATCGGGCGCATGTGATCGTAAAGGTTCGGAACCTGTCATTGCATTTGACGTTGTTTGAATAGAAGGTTTGACGCCTCCCAGGGAAACAGAGAGCCTTGGGAGGCGCAGCCATGTCCGGTTCATCAGCTTGCTGCTGATGGTGTGTCAGATAGGGCGCCGGGCGTACTGTGAGCCTCCGATTTCGGGTGCTTCTCAGGGGATTGGACTATTGAGCGAGAGGGAGAGCGCTGTGGCGGAAGGTCAGGTAGCGACCAAAAAGATGTCCGAGGCGATCACCAGGACATTGCCGTTTCTGCGGCGCTATGCGCGGGCAGTCACCGGTTCGCAGCAGCAAGGCGACGAATGGGTCCGGCTTTGCGCCGAGGTTGCCGTGCAGCAGCCCGAGCTCATTGCCGAGTCCGAGGATACGAAAGTGGGCGTGTTCGCGTTGTTCCATCGGCTGCGCCAGCCGTTCGGCGACATCGAAGTGGCGGCCAGCGGAGGCGAGAGCGTCAGCGGTCGGTTGAAGGAATCGCTGACCGACATGGCGCCGATGCAGCGTCAGGTTCTGCTGCTCACCGTCCTCGAGGGATTCACCGTTAGCGATGCGGCCCACATCCTGGGGGTGAGCGTTGATGCGGCCGAACGCAGCCTTGAGGAGGCGCGGCGTGAGTTGCAGCGCGTGGCTTCGGTGCGCGTGCTGGTGATCGAGGACGAGGCCGTCATTGCGCTCGACGTGGCAGACATCGTACGCAACGCCGGACACGAGGTCGTTGGTATTGCAGCCACCGAGAAGGCAGCGATCGACCTCGCTGCAAAGCATTCGCCCCATCTCGTGCTGGCCGATATCCAGCTTCGCGGTTCCGACAGTGGAATCTCCGCCGTCAATCAAATCATGAAGTCGATGTCGGTGCCGGTGATCTTCGTCACCGGCTTCCCCGAGAGGCTGTTGACCGGCAAGCAGGTCGAACCGGCGTTCGTGATTTCCAAGCCATTCGATCCTGATCTCCTTCGTGCGGCCATCGCGCAGGCGCTCGATACCGTCTCGATCTGACCGCGAGTTCGGAGAAAATGCCGGCGCGATGGTCACTCCGGTCGACGCTGGTCGCGATTGCAGCACTGACGCTCCTGCCCATCCTCGGACTTGCCGCCTGGCAAGCCGATCGGGAGCAGGAGGCGAAGGCGGCGCTGCGGGAAGCATCGCTCACCGCTGCGGCCGACCTTGTCGGAGCCCGCTACGGCGAATTGATCGAAGCATCGCGGCGCATGCTCTCGGCGGCCTGTACGGCCGATGTCGTGCGCCAGAGCGCAAACGTCCAGCCTGAGCCGGTCGACGTCAGTCGCTGCGAATCCTATTTCACGCGCGTGCTGAGCACGGCGCCTGCACAGTATTCCGTCATGCTGGTCACGGACGACCAGGGTGTCGCGCGTTGCGCCAGTCAGCCCACGGCAGTGGGCATGAGCTTCGCCGATCGGGATATCTTCCAGCAGGTACGTTCTGCCGGCCAATTCGCCATGGGCGAACAGATCGCAAGCCGCCTCGGTCCGAATACGATCATTCCGGTGGCATTGCCGATCGCGAGCGACGGCGCTTTTCGCGGCATGTGCGCCGTCGGCATCACCCTCAAGGCCCTTGCTGATGTTGCGGCCGCTCCGCCGTCGGGCTCGATCGGAGCTGCGGTCGTTGCCCGGGACGGAGCGACGATCGGCGGCGATCCGGTGGCTATGCGCCGGCTGCCGATATCGTCTCGCCTTGCGGCGTCGATTACCGGCGGTCAGTCCGGCTTTTCCGAGTACGGACAAGATAGCTCGCTCTATCAGTTTCGCATCCAGCCGATCATCGGCAGCGCACTCTATGCGGTGACATCCATGCCGATTCCGGACGGAATCGCGGCATTGACCGAGGGGTGGGCGGCGTTCGGATTGGTTGCTCTGGCGCTGATCATCGTGTTGCTGGTGGTCTGGTTGAGCGCCGATCGCTGGTGCGTGCAGCCGCTGCGCTACATCCAGACCTTTGCCGAAAAGGTGGCGCGCGGCGAAGAAACCAAGTTCGCGCCGCCCCATGCCTGGTCGCCGGAGATGGCCTCGATCGGTGCGGGGGTTTCGGCCATGGCGGAGGCGATCGCCAGCCGGGAAGCCGAATTGCGGGCAAACCTCGAACAGCGCGACCACATGCTGCGCGAGATCCATCATCGCGTGAAGAACAACCTCCAGATGATCTCGAGCCTGCTCAACCTCCAGGCCGGTGAGATCAGGTCACCGCGTATCCGTCGCTTCTTCGGCGATGCACAAAACCGCGTGCTTACGCTTTCGATCCTGCACCGGCATCTCTACGAGCGTTCGAGCTGGTCGCTGGTCGATTTTCAGCAGTTCATCAGCGATCTGGTGCGCCAAATCTCCGTGGGCCGCCGGGGTGCCGAACGGCAGGCGCCGCGCTACCATATTCGTGCACCGATCATGGCGGTGGGGCCCGACACGGCAATTCCCGTCGGCCTCATCGTAACTGAAGCTGTGAGCATCGCACTCACCCACGACTTCGAGGGCGTTGCGGCACCGGAAGTGCGAATCGAGACGATCGAAAGAGACGGACAGGTGGAGCTGGTGATCGAGGACAACGGCTTGGGACGCGATGTCGGCACACTCGGCCCCGACGGCCGTGGCGGCTTCGGTCTCACGTTGATCCGAGGGCTGGCCATGCAGCTTGGCGGCGAGGCCACGATCTCCGTCAAGGAGGGCGGGGGCAGTCGCATTGCCGTCACCTTCCCGGCGCCTGGCGCCGACGAGGGAGAAGATGCCTAACCTCCTCAGATCAGCGCGCTCGATCGGCATCGTCGTCGGATTGACGATCGGTGTCTTGATCGCGAGCGGGATCATGCTTGCCATCACCCATTCCAAGTCGGCGGCGCGACAGCAACGGCTCGTGGTCAGCAATTACGAGACGATGGCGCTGATGCGCGACATGGTGATCGCGCTGCAGGATGCCGAGATCGGCCAGCGCGGCTATCTGCTGTCCGGCGATGCGACCCGGCTGGAACCGTATGAACGGGCGCGCGTGCGCATCGAGTCAGGCTTGCGGCAGCTCGAGGCGTCGGTGGTCGGCAATCTCGACGCGACACGGCAGTTCCGCGAATTTGCCGCGCTGGCCGGTGACAAGCTCGAGCAGCTCAACGCCACGGTCGGCGCTTACCAGCTCTATGGCCGCGACGCTGCGCTGGCACTCGATCGGACCGGCGCGGGCCGCGCGATGATGGGGCAGGTGCGACTGCTGGGCGATTCCTTCATTGAGGGACAGCGCCTTCTCCTGGCGAGTCAGCTCGCGGCGCTGCGCTCGGAGCAGGAGCAAGCTGACATTGCGGGCCTCCTGGTGATGTCGGGTGCCTTCATGTGCCTTGTCGCCGGTATCTATATCGTCGTCCGCGGTGCCGGCCGACTCGAACGGGCGCAGCAGGACCTGACGGCAAGGTCGCGGCTGCTGCAGATGACCCTGGAGAGCTTGCGGGAGCCGATCTTCGTGCTCGATCCGCAGGGCATGCTCGTGGCCTGGAACCGGGCATTCACCCAGCTCGCAGCGTGGGATCCGGCCAAGCAGGCGCCGTTGACACGCGATCAGTTGCTGTCCGATCGCTCGCCGGCCACGCGTGCCTTGCTTCAGCCGCTCGGCTTTGGGGCGGTGTCGGCCGATGCCGCCTCCGAGGACCGCACGTCGGTGGTGCGGGTGTCGCACGATGGCAGGGACTACGAGGTTTTCCGCGGTGAGATGGAGGGTGGTGGCGACGTCATCCGTTGTGTCGACATCACGGAGAAGCTGCGGGACGAGACAGCCCTGCGCCAGGGCCAGAAGATGGAGGCGACCGGCCAGCTCACCGGCGGTATGGCGCACGATTTCAACAACATCCTCCAGGTCATCAAGGCCAATCTCGATCTCCTGAAGGGCGAGCTTAGCGGCCACGAGGCGGGGCTCGCGCGTGTCCAGACCGCGACTGCCGCCGCCGATCGCGGAGCGCGGCTCACTCAGCAATTGCTGGCGTTCGCTCGCCGCCAGCCTCTGGCACCGCAGCCCACGAACGTCGCCCACCTGATAGGTGATCTGGCCGACCTGCTGCGCCACTCGCTGGGCGAGCGTATCGCCATCGAGTTCAAGGTGGCCGACGATCCGTGGAACGCCAGGATCGATCCCAGCCAGCTCGAGAACGCCATTCTGAACCTGTCCATCAATGCACGAGATGCCATGCCGGATGGCGGTACCGTACGTGTAGAGGTCTCCAACGCCACGTTGGATCGGCGCTACGCGGCACTCCATCCGGACGTGACACCTGGCCCATATGTCTTGGTGGACGTCAGTGACACCGGCATCGGCATGCCGCCGGAAGTCGTGGCTCAGGCATTCGATCCTTTCTTCACCACAAAGATCGACGGCAAGGGCACGGGGCTGGGACTGAGCATGGTCTACGGCTTCGTACGCCAGTCGAATGGTCACATCCGGATCGACAGCGCGATCGGGCAGGGCACCAGCGTGAAGCTCTATCTGCCCCGGACCCAGGACGCCGTCGTCGAGGACGATGCAGTCGCAGCGACGATCTTGACGGGCAGCGAACGCATCCTGGTTGTCGAAGACAGCGACGATGTCCGGCATGCCGTGGTCGATATGCTCGCAGGGTGGGGCTACCGCGTCGTTTCCGCCGAGAACCCCGACGTTGCCGCGGCGCTGTTTGAGAAGGACCCGGCCTTCGACTTGTTGTTTACCGATGTCGTGATGCCCGGAACGATGACGGCGATCGAGCTTGCCGAATTGGTACAGAAGCAGCGACCGGGGATTGCAGTCCTGCTGACCTCCGGTTTCGCCCGCGAACTTGTTCCGGATTTCAGCCGAATGGGCTATCCGCTGATCACCAAGCCCTACAGCAGCGAGGCGCTGGCGGCGCGCGTTCGCGCAGTCCTGGCGGCGCGCCGACCGCGAGCTGCGGTCAAGCCGGAGGCTGCATCGTCCGTGCCGATCTCGAGGGGGCCGACGTTCGCCGATCGTCCAAAGCGGATTCTTCTCGTTGAGGACGAAATTGTCCTGCGCATGTCGACCACGGACATGCTCGAGCAGATGGGGTGCGTCGTGTCCGGCGTCGGGTCCGGAGAGCAGGCGCTGGAGTTGCTGGCGAAGGACGGGAAGTACGATCTCCTTCTTACCGACCTCGGATTGCCGAGCATGAGCGGAGAGGAGTTGGCCATTCAAGTGCGCCAGCGATTCCCGGCTCTGCCGGTGGTAATTGCCAGCGGTTACGGCCCGTCGGCGCCCTTGGTCGAGGGCGCGCAGTTCATCTCCAAGCCCTATTCGGCCATCGACCTCCAGCAGGCCCTGGATCATGCGGCAAGGAGAGCTGCCGCCTGATTTCGCGTGTCGCCTGCAACCCTAGGCCGTTTTGTGGCGTTTCTTTGGCAAGAGGGGAATGTCAAAGGCTGGAGGGGCAAGATGGAATCCAGGCAAGTTCCCGACGCCACGCATGCGTCGAACATGTCGTCAGACGAGGCGTCGCGTAGCCCGCTGGCTGGCGAGCTGATGGATCTCTACATCGCGATGATCGTCGTCATCCCCCTGGCATTTCTTTTGAAATCGCTGTGGTCTTTGTGAGGCAGCAACCTCGGCTCTCTCCTCTCGTTGTCGATCCGACGATTTCACAGAGAGCAGGAGGTTTCGATGCGTTCACTTGCCATTCTCGCCGCGTGTGCGGGCCTTGCCATCACTGCGCTGCCTGTCGCTGTCAGCGCGCAGGCGTCGGGCCAGACCACCACCCAGAACGACGTGAAAACGATCTGGGAGAAGTTCAAGGGTAGCTGGAATCAGACCAAGGGTGCCGTGAAGGAGCAATGGGCCAAGCTCACCGACGACGACCTGCTCGCTATCGAGGGGCGCCGTGATCAGCTCGTCGGCAAGATCCAGACCCGCTACGGCATTTCGAAGGAAGAAGCCGAAGCTCAGGTGAGCACGTGGGAGCAGCGTCGCTATCGCGACATGTAGGACGTTGAAGATCGCGCTGCACCCGGCTGAAGGAGAGAAAACATGAAGCGTCACATCCATCTGGCGACGCTCGTTGGCGTGGTGGGACTGGTCGCGGCAACCGCTGCCGTTGCCCAGGTCCCGCAATTCCGTGACGAAAAGACGGGCAAGGTCTGGACGCCGGAAAACGTGAGCAAGGACAACCAGACCCCTCAGCAGCAGGCTGCGATGCCATCAACGCCGGCGGACAAGGCGTTCGATCCGAACAGCCAGGCCGTGACGCTGCCGCCCGTTATCCAGCGGCCGCACGGGAACCTGATGGGGACCGTTCCGATCACCGCCGGGCCGACGGTGCCGATCGCCACGCTCGACGGCGCGTGGCTGCAGGCGGTGCCGCAACAGAACTGGCTGTCCGCGATCTATGTCAGCAACAACAGCGCCGGCGTCGTTGATGCGGTGGTGAGCTGCATGTTCACCAATGGTGGCCGTCCCGTTCAGGAAGTTCGGGTGGTGGCACCGCCGTCAGGGCCCGGCGAGCGCTGGGGCATGCCGGTCTATGGGCCGCGCGTGGACATCTTCGTCGATCGCGTGACCTGTCGACTGGTATCGCCGCCATAACGGCGCAAACTTGTAACGCTTCTAGGCCCCGTTT
>CALROF020000053.1:0-30585 GCA_943369775.1 Reyranella massiliensis 521 | reverse complement strand
GTTCTGTGCCGTGAGCGTGAGGCCGCCCGCCGAGGACGGCAGGATGTTCGGCACCCCGTTGGCGTCGCGCGATGCCAACCAGATCGATTGCCGGGTCCGTCGCGGCGCCGACGCGCCTCGTTGCACGACCCACTTCGCTGCCGTGGCGCGCAGCCAGACCAGGTGGCCCGGCGGCACGACGCAATCATCGATCGCCTCGCCTCCCGTGGTCTGCAGGATGACGGGCAGCGCCCCATCGGCATAGACGCCGGCATAGAACCCCTCGCCCAGGCTCGCCGCCGTCGGCAGGCCTGCGGTGCGCACCGCCGCTGCCGTGTTGTGGCTGACGATCCAACCGCGGTCGGTCGCAGCGATCGTGCTGTTCGCCGCCCCGACATCGCGGACAGGCGCCGGAGCGTTGGCGACGAACAGGCTCTTGGTCCCTTCCCAGGCGCCGATCTCCTTCTCGGCAGAACCCGTCGGATTGATCGTGATCGGCACGCGTCCCGAGGCGCCGGCCGTGATGTTCGGCCACAACGCGAAACCCCGGAGCATGGGGTTGCGGGTCGTGCCGGCATTCCCGGCGAGCACCAGCTCGAGCACCTCGGCCGAGGACGCCACATAGATGGTCAGCGGGAGGTCATCGTTCGTCCAGGGCACCGCCGCGTTGCCGTTGGTCGACAGGACGACAGCACGGGAGAGACGAACCGGCGTGCCGTGCGTCAGCGTGCCGAGGCGGTTGATCTCCCACTTCGTGTTGCTCTTGTTCCGGACCACGAAGCACGGCTTTTCGCCGCTGCCATAGGCCTCGGGGAACAGGCGATACCCGCTCTTGCGGACGCCATCGAGATCGTAGGTTCCCGTGCCCATGGTTTGGCTGGTCTCAACGACTTCATCGGCAAATGTCGGCATGGGCACGATCCTTCCCGACCGATGCAGCGCAGGCCGCTCGGTGTGGTGTCAGTGGCAGAGATGAGAGCGGACGGCCGAGGCGCTACAGCGGCTCGGTCAGTTGCAACGAAGTGCGCCAGAGCTGGCGACTGCCATCCCAGAACGGGATCGCTTCGAACTGTGCCCCTTCCACGAACAGCGATTGCATCGTGTAGAGGTGGTGGAAGGTCGTCGCCGCGGGATCGAGCGAGAACACGAAGTCGCGGGCAAGGCCGCAGTAGCGCTGCAGCTCGAAGAGCTCGGCGCGCATGTCGTCCTGATCGACATCGGACAGGCTGAGCGCCATCCGGCGCGATGGCGCGCCACGAGGATCCGTGAAGGTCCTGTTGAAGATGGAGCGTCGACGGACATCGGAGGACTCCAGGCCGATCGCCGGATTGATGTCGACATTGAAGCGCGGCCGGAAGGCCTTGCCGATAAGGACGCGGCCGAGCTCGACATAGGAGGTCTCGATGCTGGGATCAGCGAAGTACAGCCGCCAGTAGCGGTAGGCATTGAGATTGGCGAAGCGGATCAAGTTGGTGAAAACCGGCCACGGCTCATCGAGGTATGGCTTGCCACTCACCGGCCACGCGCTCTTCCATCCGGTGTCAAATTCCGGGTACTGCGGCAGGCCCTGATCCCAGTTGCTGGCCATTACCCTACACACGGCCGCATCGCTGAAGTTCGCGCCAACTACGGCCACGGTATCGCACACGCCAGACTTCTCCAGCGTGATCGACAGCCATTGATTGACCTTCGACACCGTCCGCCACTTCTTCTCCACCCGGCTGTCCTTGAGGTATTGTGCCGGCAGCGTCGACACTTCCGAGCTGCCTGCGATCGTCGCACGATCGAATGGCCGCGCGGACAGGAACAAGGCGTTCTCAGGCGCAGGGATCGCAGGCGCCGCATAGCGCGGGGCCGTGCCATAGGCCCCCGACGCGATGGGCGAGACGCCGTACATCCCATAGGCTGCCGCCGGAGGCCCGACCGGATCTGGCTCCACATAGGGCGGCGCGGCGCCGTAGGGTAGCTTTGCGATAGGTACAACACCGTACATCGATCAGCTCCAGCCAGTGCAATCCGAATGACTCATTCGGCAGGCTCAAAGGTCGCGAGGCGGGCTTCAAGTCCAGCGACCACGAGCGCCTGGAGCTCTTCGTAACGCACATTCATGCGAAGCAACTGTTCGCCGTTGTCGTCGAGCACAGCGACAGTCCGTTGTCGCTCGACCTCGACTGTCTCCATCTCAGGAACGAAGTGCAACATCGGTGTGGGCGGCATAGCGATTTCATTGCCATTTTCATCGCGGCGAGGTGGCCTTGGTACCAGGATGGTGGCACCAACCTCGTCAACTACAGGTGACCAAGTGCCCGCCGGTTCAGTTTGCTCGCGCATCTCGGTGACCATCGTGGGCCGGCCTTCGACGATGCGAACAACCTTGGCTTCAACCTGAACCGTCCGCGACTTCTGCCGCTGCTCCGTCTCATTGTAGTTCTCGACCTTTGTAACCGGATCGAATCCCACACAACCGTAGGCGAAGGCATCAAGACCTTCTGCAGCGAAGGCCGCCACGACCTGCTGGGCAACCCACCCGAAGTGATATCGGGCCGCCTCACCTTTCACCTCGTAAGCATCCTTCCAGCGATAGACCTTGATCAGCCGAGCCACAGCGCGCGCAACGCGAAGCTCCTCCTCTGTGAGGCTTCGGAAATCCCGCTTTTCGCGTTCGTCCGACGTGTTGATGGTTCCAGTTGCCGCATAAACCACTGTCCACCGGACCCCCGCCCGCGCGCTGGACAGGACGTTGTCCACGTATGGTCCATAGGAACTCGCATCGAGATGGGTCTTGCCCACGCCGTCGACGAACTGCTGAATGTTCGTCAGGCCACGGAGATGGATCCCGCCGGTTACACCCGGTGCGCTTGTGATCGCGAAGACTGGGGCGATTCCCCGCTCGATTCTGGCAAACGTGTATGCATTCGGCACATTGGTAAGCGCGAACATCAGGCCCGCTGTCGCGGTGGGGTCCGTGCTTCCGTTCAAGACCCGCATATTGACATCACCAGCAACCGAGCTCTGCACGTCGAAGGGGCCTCCGGGTACGCCGCCGACGCCAACCCACCCTCCGAATGGCGCCAAACATAGCTTCCCCTTCACGTTGGCTTCGTCTGCCACCTCCGCGTACATGACATTGGGGGCCGTCTGCCCAAACGAAAGCCGCGTGTATTCGGAGGCATCGGCGTTGTTGCCGACAAAGACGACGGCCGTCTGTGTAAAGCCCGTCGTGTTCGATCCCCATGGGCCGACCGTCAGATCCGTCTCAGCCGTCACACGCCCCGTAACCGACAAGTTACCGCTGCCGTCGACGATCGGCGTCGCTCCTGCAGGCGCGACGAGGCTGATCGTCAGGCCACCATTGCTGAAGTTCACCAGGCCGCCGGTGGACGAACTTGATCCCGCCGCAAAGGTCCGGACGATCGCGCCGCTATTGTAGGTGGCAAGGGAGATTTCCCACTCGTTCAACGTTTGGTGCTCGATCAACACCCAACACTGATCGCCGTTGGTCAGCACGCTCGCGAAGGATCGCATACGGGGCGGCGGACCGATGTCCAGGGCCAGGGTGCTCGCACCAGCCCACGTCGACGCCTGCTGCACGCGGTCAATTTTCCGGTGTGCCATGTGTTTTCCTCGGTATGTAAGAGATGCAGGCGACGAGGCCTGCCGAAGAGCGTTCGGCCCTAGCCGACCCCGCCCAGGATGACCTTGCCGTCGCCCGGCGCGTTGAACTCGGCGATGAGCAGCGGCTTCGCAGCGCCGAGACCGACCCGGTTGACGTCCTTGAGCGTGAGCACGGTGCCGACGATGTCGACGAACGGGTCGAGTTCCATGTCCCACTGCCAGCGGTAGCGCATGACGCCGAACAGGCTCTGTTGCCGGGCCGCCTCGACCTCGGCGTCGACCTCGAACCAGTAGTTCCCCTCAATCGTCACCACCGGCGCCGTCGGATAGAGCGGCGCTACATGCGGGGCCAAGGCCTGCGCGTAGCGCGCCGGAGCGGCCAGGATGGAAGCGGTTTCCGCATCGACGACGCCGGCGAGCTGGTCGCGCGACTGCGGTCCATAGTTGCGCCGCCAGCCGACCAGGGTGCCGGCGCGCGGCACCGTCTCGTCGGTGACCCGCAGCATGCTCATGCCCTCGTCCATGAAGGTGAGGTCCAATGCCGAGCCGCGGGCCGGATCGTCGAAGAAGCCGATGCTGAGTTCGCCCGACGGCCGGATGCGCCACCAGCCCAGGATGCCGGACATGATCTCGGTCAGGGCATCCGCCTTGCTGATGAGGTCCGACCAGTACCAGCCCACGGGTGCGGAATGCCGCGCCTCGACGTCGGCGAAGGAGTTCATGTCGATCTGGGCCGTGTCATCGAGCCGGCTGGCCCCGCGGGTGGTCGCGACCCGCCGGGCAATGGCGGCACGCGTCAGCGGTGCGCCGTGGCCATAGGCCGTCTCGCTGTCGCCGATGAGGTCGAGCCGGAGACCGTACAGCAGCTCGACATTCGCCAGCACCAATGCCGAGGCAAGGCAGGTCGCATACTTGCTGGAGGGAATCGCCTCGGCATCGTCGGCGGCAACCAGCGCCTCGTAGGTCGGGTAATCGGCATGGAAGTCGAGCGGGACGCCGCCGTGTCTCAGCGCCAGCACGGCCACGATCGGCGAGCAGGAGACCTGCACGATCTGCCGGTTGGCGTTCAGCATGACGGGTTCCACATTGCCGCAGTAGCCGACGGCATAGGGCTTCCACCGACCCTTCAGGGAGGAATCACCGTCGAGGCCGCCGGTGCCGCCGTAGTATTCGCCATGCAGCGGTCCCGAGAGCTGCCAGCCGAGATCGCGCAGGGTAAAGGACTTGCTGTCGAGGTCATGGCGGATGTTGGCGGCGGTGTAGCGTGCGACGACATCCCAGCTCGCGAAGGGCGTCCCCGGCTCGCCTCGCTTGAGGGTGAGCGGCGCGCTGTCCCAGATGTAGTTGAAGAGGTAGTCCAGCTCGCCGTCGGGATCGTCCAGCATCAGGACGCCCTCGCCGGCGCTGCCGCGCGACAGCGGGTTCACGCCCGTGAAGAGCTGCGTGCCGAAGTTGTCCGGCGGCGACAGTTTCGAGGGCACATAGGTCGAGGCCGGCACATCGTCGGGCCGTGTCGAGCCGCCATGCGTTGCCGCCACGTAGAGCGTCGACCGCAGCCCGAGCCAACCCCAGTTGCCGCCCTCGGGAAACGGCATCTCGCCGAGCGGACCGAAGATGCCGAGCTGGATGCCCTGCGTCACGTCGAGCGGCTCGGCGACCAGCAGGTAGGCTTTGCCGCGATGCGCCGACAGCTCCAGCGGCGAGGCACCCGCATTGAACGGCCAAGGCTCCAGCGGATTGCCGAGCTGGCCGAGCGGCGGCGCACCGTCCCGGTATTCGATCGCCGCCATGTCAGGCCGCCCGGCCGAGGAGCCGCGTCACCAGCCCGGTAAGCCGGGTGATCTCCGCGCGCAGATTGTCGTTGTCCTCGGTCGACCGCTGGAACGCCGCCATGAGCTGCTGGAACTGCTGGCTGTTCGCCGCGGCATTGGGGTCGGCCTGGCCGCTCTGCCCGGCCGGCGCGCTGGTCGACGGCTGAAGCTGAGCTTGCACCTGCATGAAGATGCCGAGGATCTCGTCGCGCAGCGCGTTGTAATCGGCGTTGCCGCCGTAGTAGCGGCTGCCGTACTCGGCCAGCGCGGTGCCTTCACCGGCGATACGCGCCAAGGCGGCGCTGTTGCCGGCCATCGCTTGCGCCGACGTGGCGCCGAAGGTCGCCTTGAGACCGGCGAGCGTGGCGGTGTCGTTCAAGTTGGCGAGGTCGCCGCCGGGCGTCATCCGCCGGATGGCATCGTCCAACGACTTCAAGGCGCCGTCATAGGCCTTCTCGCGAAGCTCGGTCTCGCGGGTAAGGAAAGTCTCCGTGATCTTGTTGATGTCGACATAGACGTTTGCGACGTGATCGCGGATGTACTCTGCGCTGGCGATTGCATCCTTGCGTTCGTCATCGAGGGCGCGCAGCTCGACGGCCAGCGGATCGACGAAGCCGTCGATGAAGTCGCGGGCGTAACGTTCCGTGACCTTCTTCTGTTCGGCCGCGATGGGGTCGAGCACGAGGCCGTAGAGGCGCGCGGTCTCCGTCATGGTGGCGAACTTCTTGGCAATCTCCTCGAGGGCGGGCTTCGCCGTCGGGATCACCTTGCCGAACTTGTCGTAGGCATCGATCAGCGAGAGGAGGTCGCGGACCTCCTGTTCGTTGCCGGGCTCCCGGTTGTTGACCGCCTTCATCAGCGTATCGCTGATGCCGGTGAGGCCGCCATACTTCACGTTCGCCGAGAACACCGACGCGATCAGGGTGTCGAGATCCTGCGAGCGGTCGCCCTCGCCACCACCCAGGATGCGGCTCTGCCCATCGGGGCCGATCAGCGCGACCGAGGAATAGCCGTCGCGCTGGTTGTTCCAGATGTCGCCGGAGTAAGCACGGCCCGGATCGATGGTGCCGCCGGTCGCGCGCAACAGTTCGTCGATGACGCCCCATGTGCGGGCGTAACGGCCACCGATCGACTCGCCACCGTTGATCTCGGTGCTGTGTATCGTGGGCTTCTTCACGCCGGGCGTGAACCGCGTGTTGCCGCCCGCCATCGGGTCCCACTTGTACTCGTCGCCCCCGCACAGGCCGGGGATAAGGCTCGACGCCAGGCTGATGATCGGGCCGGCGATCTGCCCAACACCGGGTATCAACGAGACGGCGGCACCGACCATGCTGCCAATCCCGCCGATCGTCTTCGCGGTATTGCCATTGGCACTGGCAAGCTGAAATGCTCCCATGCCGAGGCCACCCAGCGCACCCAGCCCCTGCCCCCATGTCGTGCCACCCAGGAAGCCCATGCCGCTGGGCGACATGCCCTGTGGCATTGCCGTCCCGGTCAGCGAGGCAACATCCGACGCCGTGTTGTAGGCGCCGTAGCCACCGCCCGTGATCGGCGACTTCAGCCAATTGCCTACACCTTTGAAGCTGTCACCGAACCATCCGAGGCTGGCGCCGCCAGGGATGCCGATACCGTTCGAATTCGCAGCGCTAGGGGCACCGCCCCAGGCCGCGCCGCCAACACCGGCCGGGACGATTCCGAGCTGCTGACCTACCTCGAAGACCGGAGAGATCAGCGGCTTGATGACGGCTGCCGCCGCGATCTCGGCAAAGGCCCTGATGAAGATGTTCTTCATGGACTTGGCGACATCGGCGCCATTGACCTCGGCGCCGGAGAAGATGTCGAAAAAGACATCGGCACCGTAGCTCTGGACCCCGTCGAGCGCGTTCTGCCAGATGCGCTTCGTGCCATCGGCGGCCTCACGTGCCCGCTCCAGCTCAGTGTTCGCACGGGCCAGGTTCCCGGCCGCCGCGATCTGACGCTGGGCATTGGCATCGGCCTCGATGTCGATGCCTTGGGCTCGGAGCTCGTTCGCCTTCTGCAACGAAGCGAGCTGGGCGGCAAAATCCGGCGAACCGGATCGGACAAGTTCGATCTGTTGACGGGTGAAGACGACTTGGCGCTCAAGGGCGGCGGCGCCATCGGCAAGACTGAGGGCCTGCTTCGCGGCATCATTCACCCGCATGGCCTCATCGATGCCCGCTCTCGCACCGGGGGCAGCATTCAGTTGCGCCCTCTTGATGTCGAACTCGAGCTGAAGCCTCTTCTGCTCGGTGATGTTGCCCGCGGCCTTCGCGAGCGCGTTCGTAAGATCGGTCTCCTCGCGGAGGTTCTGCAGCGTCGTCGCGTCGGTAAGCGCCTGGCGGGCGTCGAACACCTCCATTTGCAACGAGCCGGTACCGTCTTCAGAACGTGCCGCCTTCGTGGCTGCCTCTGCCCGCTTCATCGCGTAGGCGCCCTGCTCGACGACCTTCATGGCCTCCGCAATGGCGGCGAGATCGTCGAGCAGCGGCTTCGTGGCATTGACGCCGCCCATGGCGTCATCGTTCTTCAGGATGGTCCGGACGGCGTCGCCATAGGCCTTGATCTGCTCGGCTGTCACATCGACGTTCTTGCCGACATTGGCCCAGACGAAGGCGAGTACCGCCGCCTCGACCTTGGCTTCGACGGTCGCCGCCTTCCCTTTGCGAACGGCCTCAAGCGCGCGCGTCGAAGCATCGGCCTCCATTTGCTTGGCCTTGACCATTTCGCCCAGCGTGCTGAGCTGCTGTGCGTCGGCGACATCCTGCGCTTCGCCTATGGAGACGCCGGAGCCCGGCTTCGCGAGATTGGCGACGTTTGCGGCATAGGCCCGCTGTCCGGGCGACATGCCGAGCTCGTCCTGCTGCTGGCGGAGCTGCACGGCAGAGAGCGCCTGGTAGTAGGCACTGCCGGCGGCGTCAGCCTTCTCCCGCAGCGCCTGCAGGTTGGCCGTCAAGGTCTTGGTCTCCTGGGCCGCCTTGCTTGCATCGAAGGAGGTCAGCCCGTCTTCCAGCTTTCCGAGGGCGAGCTCGGTTTCGGTGATGCCCCGATGGAATTGCTTGACCTCGGTGACCACGGGATCGAGACCTTGTGCAAGTTTCGAGGCCGCGAGTACCGCCGCATCCGCGCCGGCCGTGACGGCGTTGCCAATCTGCAGCGACGCCATCATGCCGCCGGCGATATCTTCCTCCAGCGCGGCGTCGGAGAAATCGACGCCGGGATTGCCGATGACCCGCGGTGTCGCGCGTTTGGGTCGGTTCGCATTGGCGGCGTGCGCGGCCCTGATGGCGTCGGCCCTGCTCTTGATGACCGTGAGCTGACCAGCCGCGGCGGCAAGGCTGGTGACCATTTCGCCGATCTCGATTCCGATGCTCTTCAGGACGAAGCCGAGGCTCTTCGGCATGTCCTCGAATTCCTTGTTCACCGCCTCGGTCTGAGTCCGGAGCGCGCTGAACACCTGCCGGCCGGTGAGGTCGCCCTGCTGGGTCATCAACTTGAGCTGCGACACCGAGATACCGAGGCCCTCGGCGATCTTGTCTGCGATCTGGGGCACATTGGAGAGCACGGTCCGCAACTGATCAGCGCTGACCGCGCTTTCCTTGAACATGTCGGCCAGGGCGTTGCGCGCCGCGCCACCCTCTTCCTTGGAAGCGCCGGACAACCGGGAAAGCTTCTCCGCCATCGTCGCAAGTTCGACCGCGGTCTGGCCGGAGCCGCCGAGCTCGCGCGTCGCTCGCCCGAAAGTCATGACGGCCTCGGTGGCTTCAGCAATCGAGATCGCGGTACCGCTCGCCATCCTGCCGATGTCCCGGTAGACCCGGGCCGCCTGGTCACCTGGCCCGAATACCGCGGCGAGCCGGCGCTGCTGCATCTCCAGCGCCTCGTTGATTTCGCTGATTTCTTTCAGCACGGCACCCATCGCAAGGCCGCCCACGGCCGCTCCACCTGCGACCAGAGCTGGCTTCGGGATTGCCGCCAGCATGTTGCGCACGCCGCCATACAGCATCGAAATCTGTGGGCCTTGTTGCGCCGCCACGACGAACGGATTCATGCCGCCGATCAGCGAGACGCCGACATCTTGAAGCTGGTAGCCCAACATTACCTTCTGCTGGGCATTGAGCCCGGTTTGTCCGGGCGTTCCCATGTAGCCTACAGATGGCCGGCCGGAGGCTGCAGGCGTTGGAACCCCAGCTCCGCCGAAGTACATGGACTTGATGTGTTCCGGATTCACCGAATCGACGGCAGCCATCGTGGCTCGCGACTTCGCAGTCGCCGCATCGATCATGCTCTGCTGGGCCAGCTTCGCGTAACCCGCCGCTTGCGCCTGAGCGTTCGCGAACGTCGTCGTTGCCGTCGTGGCAGCGCCATACATCTGGGTAAGCGAGGCCGTCGACCGAGCCACGCCGTCCATAAGTGCGCGAGTCTCCGCAAGCGAAGCCTGCACCGTCCGCTGTTCGGCGAGGCGGGCGAATCCCGCGGCTTGAGCCCGTGCCGAAGTTGCCGCCACCGTCGTGGCCCGGGCGAGCTCCAGCACGCCTCCAGCCGTTGTCCGATACGCCGCATTGAGATTGGTCGCCGCCGTGGCCGAGGTGGCGAGATCCAGTGCCGTCCTCTGAGCGGCGCCACCGGCGGCAACGCTTGCAGCTTCGAGGGCGCCCATCGCAGCACCAGCGGATGAGGCACCCTTCTCGACGCTGGCGAGCGCGCGCGTCGCGGCGGTACTGCCGTCGACCGCCTTGGTCGCGTTGATTTCGAGGTAGATGATCCTGCGCTGGGTCTCGTCGGCCATGGGATCACCCCTTATTCTTGTCGGCAGCAGCGCGGACGCCAGCTGCTATGCGTTCGTGCTCGATGTCGAGATAGATGCGATCGAGAGTCCGGATGATCCGGCAGAAGTCCTCGAGATCATCGCCGCGATATCGAAGCCGACACCCTTCTTCACGGATCTGGTCGAGCGGTATCGGGTCCGGGAACGTCATGCCCCCGCCGAGACCGAGAGACATCGAGACCTTGGGGCGGTAGGGCGAGAGTTCTTCGAAAGCCGCCCAGTACGGCGCCGCTTCGTCGGAGAGCTCCGGCTGTTCGAGAAGCCGGTCGGTCGCCCAGTCGTCACCGCCCGGCCGACGGGCTAGGCGCTGCCAGTTGACGGCATCCCTGCCGTACTTGGCGCGCCACTCGATCAGTCTTTTCCCTCGCCGGCGATGACCTCGATCCGGTCGCCGCGGAAGTTCTGATTGTCGAACGCCGTCCGCTGGATCGCCGGGATGACGTCGTCGGTCTCCATCAGATACGCGCGGCAGGCGTCGCGTGAGAACGGCACTGGCTCATCGCCTTCGCCCTTCACATCCCAACGCAGCACGAACAGGTTCGTGAACCATTCCGCCTGATAGGTCTTGACCCTTTCGTCCGAGGCATTGGCGCGCTGCAGGCGACGCAGGCCGTTGATGTACTCGTCGCCGAACTTCACCCAACGCGGGTTTGCGTCTGTCGCCGCGAGGATCCAGAGGATGTCACCACCGGGAAAGCCGATCTCGGTCCCGATCTCGCCTTCGATCGTCCGATTACGCTTCAGACGACCGACATTCTTGAAACTGTAGCTCATGTTGCACTCCTGACGGTGAGTTCTGATGGAAGAAGCGCGGAGCCGACGCCGTCAGACGGCAGCCCTGGCTTCCACCCCTTCGCTGAGGTCGACGGTGTCGACGGCAACGGCGAGCCCCTTCTCGACCCAGTCCTGCATGGAATGGCCGGCGGGCATGTCGCCGGGACCGATCACGGCGCCGGCGGTGAAGGCAACCTTCCTGTCGCGTCCCTCCTTGGGCACGAAGACATGGAAGTTGCTGGCGATCTTGATCCTCATCGTACCTTGTCCTTCTGTTCAGGGGTTGCGGCGACCGTCTAGGGGACGAGGCCGACGTTGCGGGTCCACTTGATCGCGGCGGTGTCGCCGGAGTCGTAGCGAGCCATGAAGTTGAGGGTGACCAGGTTGTCGCCCGAGGCACCGGGGTCCGTGACGTCGGGGTTCCAGACATCGACGTTGTTGAGCACGATCTGATCCATGAAGTCTTCGACCGACCCGATCAGCAGATCGAGCGTGAGGCCGGTTTGGCGGGTCACGAAGGCCGAATAGTCGGTGAGCTGGGAGAAGTAGAGTTGGACCTGGCCGCTGACATCGAAGGCGCCCAAGCCGATGGCGAAGGGGTTCGGTGACCCGAATGCGTACTGTTCCCGCATCGCATTGGTGATCGTCATGTCGAGGCTCATGATCTTCGGTGTCGTGATCCCGAAGAGGTCATTTGCCGTGACGTCGATCGAGGACACGGGATCGTAGCCCGGTGTCGGTGCAGCATAAGTCGAAGACCCCAGCGCTGTGGTCGCCGAGGTTTCGGCCATGGCCTTGATAGAGAAGGCCAGCGAACCGGGATCGCCGCCGCCGGCAAGCGGGAACGAGAGCCGCAGGCTGTCGCAGAGGCAACCGGCGAGACGACGATAGGGATCGGTCGCGCCGCCCTCGTACTTTTCTTCCAGAGTGAACGGCTTCTTCGTCGAGGCATTCTTGAGAACGTCCGTCGACCAGGCGCTGCAGAGCAGGGATTCGAGCAGGATGTCGAGGCCGGCATCGCGCGCAAACGGCATGTTGATGGTCTTCGGGAACGAGGCCAGCCCACTCACCATGTTGGCGGCCATGCGATCGGGCCGACGTTCCGGCGACCGCTGGGCGCCACGCTGCGGGCTGCCACTGACGGATGAATCTCGCAAGAGCTTGAAGGCCGGCGAGGTCGGGATCGTACCCTGGGTGACTTCCGCCACGACGGCGGTCTGCTTGTTTGCGCTGTCCATGGTGGAAGCTCCTCTGTCAGGACATGAAAAAGCCGCCCGGAGGCGGCTGGTGGAGCGGCGGCGACGATCGCCTAGCCGACGTTGAAACGCTCATATTCGAGGGCAATGGACTCGACCCACATGCCGGCTTCGTCCCGACCGCCGCCCATGGCCCCGGTGCGCTTGATACGGATCGCACGCGAACCCAAGGAGATGCGGCGCGCACGAAAGGCCCGCCGGAGGATCTCCATGTAGGCTTCGGCCTTGTCGCGCTCGGTCTTGCCGGCGTTTTGCCGAACCACGGCACGCACCGTGATCTGTCCGACCTCTCGCCAGTCATTGACGCCCGGCGCCCCGAAGGTGAACTGATCCTCGTCGCCGCCTGGGAATTCCAGTTCGAAGTAGCCCGTGCTGGCATCTGGCTTCACCCCGGTGTTGAGGGTGTCCTTATGCGGCCAGGTGATCGAAGGATTCGCCAGCAGGATGGCGTCGAGCGCGCCGCGGATGGCGTCGCGGAAGGTGTCGCCGGCCATGGTCAGCCCTGCCCGGCCGTGTCGTCGGCCTTGATGAACAACTGGAGCGCTGGGTAGACCTGATCGCGCTGCACCCGACCGCGCGCCTGGCGTGCCACCCAGACGCCATTGATCTTGACGCGACCGCCACCGACGGCACCCCAGACCTTCACGCCGGTGTTCAGCTGGACGTACTTGAAGTCGACGAAGAGCGACTTCGAATATCGCTGCACGACGAGACGTTGGACAACGCGATAGACACCGTTGGGGGCCTGACGAGAGGTGCCCTTGCGAGCCTCGCGATAGCGGGCGGCGTTGCGCCGAGCCGAAGCGCCCTCGAGCTTGCGCGCGTAGATCCTCGGATTGACGATCTGCACACGATCCCCGGCCCCAAGCCCGGCGAGCGCACTCCGCAAATTGCCTTCGATTGCCTTGCCGTTGAGCATGACGACGTGATCGTCCTTGTAGTGGCCGCCCTCCGCCGGACCGACCGGACTGATCTCGATGAGCTTTGCCAGCGCCCATAGGACAGCATCGGCCAGGTTCGGCCTGGCAACGAACACGACCTTGCCGAAGGGCTTCACGTCCTCGGGCGGTTTGCCGCGGACGCCATCGGTGATGACCACAGCGTCCCTGTCGAGGCCGGCGCGGGCGCGCTCTTCCTTGCCGATCTGAACCGTAGCGCGCTGGACCCACTTGCCGATGCCGACGGCGAGGTCGGCGAAACTGCCCCCCTCGATGCGCACATTGCCGACCATCAACCCGCGACCTCGAGTTCGTATAAGGCGACGACGTCACCGTCCCCGCGCGGCCGGACATCGAGCACGTTGCGAGCGCGACCATCGACGATAAGGGTGTCGGCTGGGCCATCGCCTCCCGAGGTGGGCACTTTCGATGCCCAGGTCGAGGCCAGCAATTCGGTCGAGCTGATCAGAATTCGGAATGACTGCTGGTCGCCGTTGCCAAGGCGGTCCAGTGCGCCGCCGGCGATCCGCTTGCCCTTCAGGCTAATCGTGGTCGTTTCGCCGTCACGGGCGAGGGTCATTGTTTCGCCGTGCTCTTGGATGACGGCAGCCACTTGATCCGCAACGTATTGGCCGAACATCAGACGGCCATCCGCCGATAAGGTGCCAGGGCGCGCTCGACCTCAGCCATCAGCCTGGACTTTCCTGCGCTGTCGCCGCCGCCCACCGAGAAGCTGGCTTGAAACGTGTCCGGCACCTGGAATGAGCGCAAGTTGGGATCGCGCTTGCCGCCCATAAATAGAGCCTTCGCCTGATCCACTGCGGCGCGCTGAAGTTCCGACGGCAGCTCATCTGGCAGGATGTAACCTCCGACGTAGGCCACAAGAGTAGTCCCGCACCCCGACCAACAGGAGCGGTCGCCATTCGTCACGCGCCAGAGCTGGCCCTTGACCTCGTCGAGTTCCCAAGCCTCGGCCGCAAGTTCCTTCCCATCTTCGACCACCTGAAGGATCTCGGCGGCCGGCCAGCGCGACAGCCGCAGGGTGTCACCGCGCGGCTGGCGGAAGTGATCGGTGACATCGGCTTCGGCGAGGTAACGATCGAGGAAGCCGTCGATAAGGCCGGAGACCTGGGCGATGACGGTCTCCATTTGGCTGACTTGGTCGGCCGTCGGCGCAGAGACGCCAATCTCGGCGAACACAGTCTCCGGATCGACCAGCGCCGTTCGCAGAGGCGCGGCGTCGATGATCGTTTTGTATGGGTATGCAGCCATGGCTACCGCATCAACCTGGAGAGAACCGGCGCGAAGTCGTGCTCGACTGCGCTGCCGTCGGCATTGCTCAGCGTGATCATGCCGGTTTCGTCGATCGCGATTCCTGTCACGGCCGGCCCGGGCTCGCCGCGGGCGCCACGATCTCCTCGAGGACCCGGGATTCCCGGCTTGCCCGCCTTGCCGCGCATTACCAGCAACATCCAGCCCTCACCCGGACATGGACCGGGATCATCACGCCGTGCCACGAAGGCGCCGCCGTCGAGGGTCACGACATCCAGTCGGGCATAGGTCTCGTCGGCCGACCAGGTCGAGCGCAGATTGATCGAGCGGCCATTAAGGGCGGCCGGCACGATGCAGCGCCAGTCGTCATGTGGCGGCGCCTTCCCGGTGTCTCGCAGGGCCTGATACACGGCACCGGCATGAGTGACGACGTCTGCCTCGCGGTGGACGTGATCTTTCCAAGAACCGACGGGCGGCAGCTTTCCGGGCGCACCTTCGGCGCCGCGCTCACCGGCAGGCCCCTGTTCGCCGCGCTCACCTTGAGGCCCATCCTGCCCCTGCTCGCCTCGTTCGCCTTGCACGCCGGGCTCGCCAGTCGGTCCGGGCAGCCCCGGCTCCCCGCGCTCGCCCACAGGACCTGCGGGGCCGACAGCGCCCTGCTCTCCCTGCAGTCCGCTCTCGCCGGCGGGCCCACGTTCGCCTGGATCGCCCTGCTGTCCCTGTTCGCCAGGCTCGCCACGCTCGCCTGCCGGACCACGCTCGCCCACAGGACCTGCGGGCCCCGTCTCGCCGCGTTCGCCCTGAATGCCGGGTTCACCGGCAGGCCCTTGCTCTCCCTGCAGCCCACGCTCGCCTTGCGGGCCCGCTGGGCCGATCTCACCCTGACGGCCCACGCGACCTGGCTCACCACGCTCGCCCGGCGCGCCGTCTCGCAACTCTGCCAAGCGTGCATCGACCTTCGCGCGCAACTCGGCCTGCAATTCCACGATCTGGGCCCGAAGCTCGGCAATCGTGCGCTGCGCCTCCGCCTGAAGCTGGCGGCTCTGCGCCTCAATGACCTCGCGCTCCCGACGCCATTCCCGGCGCTGGTCGGCAATGACCTGGCCGAGCGCCTCGCGCAGGGCGTCAGGCAGCGACACGGCGATCGATTTCGTCCGCGGTGGCGAGGAGATCGCGGGCCGAGATGGCGACGACGTTTCGCGCGCTGTCGTCATCTTCGTCCTCATCCGTGGGGATCTGGGGTGCCGTGACTGCCGGCTTCACATCAGGATCAGGCGGCTTCAGGCTCGAGCCGTAGCTCAACGGGACAACCTGCTGCTGTACCCGCGGCATTGCGCCGTGACCGCCCGGCACCACCGGCAGGTCTTCTTCGTTCCGGGCTTCATCGGAGCTCAAGATGCCGCCGATGACGCCGGCAGCAAGCGCCTCGATGCGCTCCTTGAACGAGCTGCGCATGAGGGCGTTCGTGTTGAATTCGAGATACTCGTCCGGGACACCCCCGAGACCGAACAGCAAGCCGAAGGCTTCCTCGATGTGGTTCAGCGCGAACCCGAGGCCGCGCGACTTCCACGACGACATCAGAGCTTCGGTCGAGGCGAAGGGCGTGCCGCCGAGGCCGAGGACCTGCAACGGCATCTGGAACGCGAGCGCCACTTCCTCCTGCGAGATCTTCAGCAGGGCCGCGAGTTCATTGTCCTTGGCGTCACCGGTGACGGCCTTCGCCTTCAGTCCCCACGCCAGGATGGGCGTGCCACCCGCGTTCTCGCCCTGAGTTTGCAGGTTCCAAGTTTCCCGCAGTTCCGTGATCTGGTCGCGCGTAAGCTGCTGATCCGTCTCCAGCATGAAGCTGGGACGCGCCTGGTTGAGATAGAACGCGATCTGCTGATGCATCGCGGCGCCGGAGAGCGCCATGCTGAGTTGGGTCGCGAGGATCGGTGAAACGCCCTTCAGCGGATCGACCGGCGTGTGCAGACGGACGTGCAGCACATCGCGCGCCGGCACCGGTCCGGATAGCGTGGCCGGGAGGCGGCGCTCCGCGACATCATTGCCGTACAGCGCATAGAAGATCGAGCCGTCCTCTGCCACCGCGGCGCGGCCGTGCCGCATGAGATGAAGCTCGGTGATCTCAAAGCGATTGTTCCGGACCGCATAGGCGAACGCCTCGCCGTCCGTGTAGAGGCGATAGACGAGGTTCAGCAGGAAGTCCGAAAGGCTCTGATAGTCGTTCGGGCGTTTCAGCACCCGCGACAACGCCGAGTTGGTGACGCGCTCGCGGCCGCCGTTCTCCAGTTTCCGCCAGTGATCGCCTGGGCACATCGCGATGGTCTGCGCATAGGCGCCGCGGCAGGCTTCGACGATGGCGCTGTTGCCGCCCGTCGAGTCGAGCGAGTAACCCATCTGCCACCAGTTCAGGTACTTGCCCGCCTTGGCGGAGAGCCAGCCTTCGGGCAACAGGTAGGGACCCGGTCGGTACTCTCCCTCGGCCGCGCGCTTGCGCCAGGGCAGCAGGCGACTGAGGGATGCCAGCTTCATATCAGCCGGCCTTGCCGCCGCGCGTGCGATAGCCCTTGCCGTTGCCGCTGGGCTTCATCTCGCGGTCGCTAGACGCCGGCGTATCCTCTCCCGCGACCATCTCGCGAGCGGAACTCGGCAGACTGCCGCCTTTGCGGCCGTCGCCGTCGTGATCCAGTGGATCGCGGGCCGGCGCGGGCTTCGAACGCACCGACTCCACGTCGACACCGCGCGAGCGGGGCCCGTGCGATGCATAGGCCACGGCGCGGCCGTCCTCGTGACGCAGAACGCCGTCGGCATGCTCGCGGATCTCGCGAGGGTCGCCGACGGTGCCGTCCTCCATCACGTACCAGGTCTCCCTCATCGGCCGTCATCCACGGTGATGATGAACGTGCCGGTCTTGCCGTTGCCGCCCTGGGCGATCGCGATCTTGACCCGGTCGCGGCTAAGCGCGACGCGATCGAGCACCGCGCGGGTACCGTCGAACGTCGCCGCAACGCCGGCGGTGCTGTGTGTCGCCGCGCGCGGATACTTCGTCACGGCGGCATTCACATCGCTCTGGGTCCAGATGTTCTCACCCGTGGCTTCGGCGGTGATCGTGAAATCAACGCCATCGGAGTATCCATTCGCGCCGTCCTTCACGTACTGGATCGAGTTGATATAGCCCGACAGGAACGGGCTGAACGCCGTTGCGGTGGCGGTGCCGGTGACCGGGGTCACGGAAAACTTACGAATGGCCATTGGGTGGTCCTTTCCAGCCGCTTGGGCTCTAGCCGTCGATGGTGATGTGGAATGTGCCGCTGGTCTCATCGCCGGCACCGGCGATTACGAACTTCACGCGATCCTGGCTGAGCGCGATCTTGTCGAGCACGGCCTGGCCGGCATCCGCATAGAGCGCGGCCGCCCCGCCGGTTGAGTGCGTCGGGCCACGCGGATGGCGTGTCGCTGATGCGGTGACGTCCTCCTCGGCCCACAGCGTCTCGCCGCTGGCCTCCGCCGTGATCGTGAAGGCGAGATCGTCGCCGGCGAAGTCATCCTTGACGTACCGGAACGAGATGAGGCGACCAGACAGCTTCGGGCTGTAGACCTCGGCGTCACCGTTCTCATCGACGGTGATCGGCACGACAAAGCGTCGAATGCTCATGGTGATTGCTCCCCAGAGACTCTTGCGCGGACGCCCCGCGCGGGCATGAAATGAGGACGCGGAGCCGTCTGAGGCCCCGCGCCCGTTCAGGCTGCTAGTACGAGGTGCCGTCGATCCACTGCACCATGCCGGAGCGCGCCATCTTCCAGGAAACATCCATGACCATGCGCACGCCCATGGAGTCGGTCTGGAAGAACGAGCGAACCGGGGCTGCCGCGGTCGGACCCGCAGCAACGATCTCCGCTGGCGACGCATCCTCCATGTGGATGGTCGCCTGATTGGAGACCTCGAACTCCGGCATGTCGCCGAGAGCGGTGGCGAAGTCGCTGCTGCGGACGGCTACCAGGCGACCAGCGGTTGCGTGAGTGGATTCCACGATGGCGACGCGCTTCGCGATCTCGCTGAACCAGCCCGCATTGTTGGTCGGGCCGTCCATCAGCGAGATGGAAAGCCCCTGGGCCGGGTTCATGATGACCGTGATGCCATCCGCACCATTGGCGTCGATGAAGGGCTTCAGGAGTGCCTTGAAATCCTCCTTCACCGCGACGTGATCGCCGCCGCCGTACCCGGGTGCCACGGCCGCGACGCCGTTCAGCAGGCCGGCCGGACGAATGGTGTCACCCGCCGTGGCATCGAGCAGAACCGAGTCCAGCGTCGCTGCCGTATCGTCGATAATCGCTCGACGGATGACGGATTCCAGCGCCGGCGTCGCACGCTTCGCGGCTTCCCGCGAGAACGGAATGATGACGCCCATCTTCCGGGAGGTGAACGTCGGCGCCGCAACCGTGATGCGCCCAACGCGGATCGGGGAGCCTTCGGCGAAGAACGAGCCGTTGGCGCCGCCGGCGGTGAGCTGCGGAAGGTAGGCGGTGCCGGCGGCGTCGAAGGAGACACCGTAACCACGGTCCCGCATGACCGGATAGATGGATTTGCCGCGGAGTGCGTCGAGGAAGCCAGCCCAGGTGGACTGCACGAGCTCGGCAACGAAACCGGAGTTGCCGGTCGTAGCAAGCGGGGCCGTCGCCCTGGTGATCGCCGCCGTGGCGTCGTGCCCCGGATAGCGCTCGTCAAGCACCTTGTCGATCGGAGTGCCGCTGTAAAGCGCACAGGCATGCACCAGCGCTCGGCGGGTCAGCAGGTCCAGCCCGGTGAGTTCCCGCTGCGGGAAACCGAGCGGGCGGCGCGCGACAGCCGGAGCGGCGGGCGCAGTAGCACGTTCCTGGCCGGCATTGATGCCGATCCGCTGCTCGGAAGTTTTGAGCGCCGCAACGGTACGCTCCGCGGTTTCGACCTCGGCGTTCAACGCCTCGATGGCGTCGAGGTCGAGAGTATCGGCCGCGTTCAGTTCGGCGAGACGGTCGCGCTTGGCGACGAGATCGTTCTGCGCATCCTCGATGCGCTGAGAGAGGGTCTTCATGACAGGTTGCCTCTTGTTCACAGGCGGAGTTGCGGCGGTCTTGCCGGGGTTGGTCACGGTCCCGCGTCGGTCATTGGCGGACTCGCCGAAGACGAGGGACAGTGTTTCGGTGGAGACGTTGAGTGCGCGGGCTTTCGCGAGCGCGTTGGGATTGGAGCCGACGGCGACGACGGAGTTCTCGTAGAGCTCCTGCTCCATGAAGTCGTACTCGTCCTTGCCGGACACGCCGAACTTGATGACGCTGAAGCCGACTGAGGTCGCGCGGAGCACACCTTGCTCGATGAGACCGATGATCTCGTCGATGCGCTGGGAGGTGCCCTTCGCCGCCAGCTTCAGGGTGGCGACGAGCTTGTCGCCCTCGTTGCGGATATTCGACCAGGTACCGATCGGGAAGCGGCTGTCATGCGCGAACAGCGCGATCGGGTTCTTCCGGAAGTTCGTGAGGTCCCAGCCCTTCGGGTTGATCCGGGTGCCGTGACGGTCGAGGGTACCATCCGAGATGACGAAGTCGAGGCCTTCGCCGGCCGTGACCGACGTGCGCTTTTCCAGCTTCATGTGGGTCTCCTTGGGTCAGGCGATCATTGCGCCGACGTCGGCCGGCGGCTTCTCTTCGATCAGCACCGTAGCCGGATGGATGGCATTGATGAGCGCGTCGATGCCGTCGATCTTGTTCGGCGACATCTGGCTTTCCTTGATCGGCAGCAGTGTCTCATCGCGCCGCCGCGATACGCAGGCGTTCGATGCCATCCAGTTCATGACCGGGTTGTTGTCATGTCGCAGTCTCGACGGTCCGCTCTTCACCCTGGCTTCGAGGTCCTTCGCCGGATCGGTCGTGTTCGCCGCCTTCTTGTGCAGGATGTAGGCAAGCGGCCGGTCAGGCGTCGCCAGATCCTCATTGAGGCGGCTCGCCATGAGCTGCCCGGCTGCGAACTGATCGAACGTCACGCGGCGCACCGAGAACCGCTCGATCCAGCCTCGCACGACCTTCTCTACTTCACCGTGATCGACCCAATCGCCCGGCGTCAGTTGCATCGGCGGCTCTTCGCCCTTCGACCAAGTCCGGTACTGCGATGACCCCCTGCCCTCGCCATGCTCCGGCGCCGCCAGCGCCGCCTCTGGCAGCCAGAACTTCGGCTTGAAGATCAAGCGGCCGTCGTCATCGAACGATGCGAGCACCGCGGCGGTGATGTCGTCCTTGTCGGCGAGATCGCAACCGATCCAGCAGTCGCGGCCCTCGAATTCCTCCCATCTCAACGTCTCGTCGGCGCAAGCCTTCCACTGCACCATGTTCAGCCAGGCCGAAGCCGCTGACATCCAGATGTTGAGGTTCTTGGTCTTGAAGTTGCCTTCCTCGCGCGGCGATACCTTCGCGTCGGCGGCGTCAGCCCTCATTTTCTCGATCTGCGGCGTGATGCCCAGCATCGGGTTCGCCTTGACCCACACACGCTCGTCGAACGGGTCGTCGTTCTCGTCGAGCGTGAAGATCACTGCGAACAGGTGATCCAGCGGGACGATGCCCTCCAGCATCTTCGTCGCCACCGTCCGTTGCTCGTAGCAGACGCCGTTGGTGTCGAAACCGGCCGTCGTGATGACCCAGAGCAGCGGGTTCTTTCTGGCACCGAAGGCCGACTTGATCACATCGAAGAGCGAGCGGTCCTTATGCGCGTGCAGCTCATCGAGAATGCCAACGTGAGGGTTCCAGCCGTCCTGGGTCTTGCCCTTGGCGTTGATGGGCTGGATGAAGCCGCCGTTCTGCTCGCAGGCGATCGAGCGGGCGTAGGTCCCGAGATCGAATGCATCCTGCAGGTCTGGCGTTTTCTCGACCATACGTTTCGCCGGGCTGAACACCTTTCCTGCCTGCTCGCCCGTGGTGGCGCCAATTACAATCTGAGGGCCGGCCTCGCCTTCACAGCAGAGGCAGTACAGGGCGACGCCCGCGGTCAGTGTGGACTTCGCAAACTTGCGCGCAGCTTCGATGTAGGCGGTGCTGAAGCGGCGGTAGCCGTCGGCGCGGCGCCAGCCGAAGATCGTGGTCAGGATGAAGATCTGGGGCGACTCCAGCCGTATGTTCGGCGTCTCCCACTGGCCCTCGACGTGAGGCAGTTTCTCGATGAAATCGCAAATGTCCGCGGCGTGCCAGGCGTCGAAGTGATAGGGCCAGTCGGTTCGCTTCAGGTCGTCGAGGTGGCGCTTGCAGGCCAGCCTAGCCCACTTGCCCGCTACGACGCGGCCGGCGACGACATCCTCGGCGTATTTCCTGCCGATCGCCACATAGTCCCGGCGATCAGCTTCCGGCGGCTGGGCGCCCGTTCCTCGCAAAGGCGTTGCCGGCTGGCTTGGCATTAGTGGACACCTTCTGCGACGCCGGCGTGTCGTAGAATTCCGAGGCGAACATCCGGTAAGTGTTCACCATCGAAACGTTCACCGGCGCGTCGCCCTTGAACATCTTGTTCAGCCGAACCTCGAGCTCGCAGTACTGCCGCAACGCATCTTCGAAGCCTTGAACCTTCTGGCCGCGCTGGCGATACCGGGAAACCTTCGTGTTCCAGACTTTCTTCGCGGCGGCCGACATGCCCTGGGGTGGCGGCAGGTCTTCCGGGTCGGGACGCGAGGCGTGGTCGGCATAGAGCGCCACGACGGCTCGCGACGGCCGCGTTTCACCGTGCGCCCGCTGCGCCTCAGGAGAGTTGCCTTTCGGGCCGGCTTTCATGCGAAATATCCCGAATTGTTAATCTGTCCGCGCGAAAATTTGACCCCACACGCGGTCAAACCTCTCCCGCCGCCGACTTTTCCTATAGCCCCCCGGGGGCTCGGTCCCGTGGCCCACCGCGAGCGAAACCCTGCTCAAGCGCCGTGCGGCGGCTGTGGCAGGGCTTGCATCCGCCTCTCAGGTTCGACCAACTTAGGCGCAGGTGCGGGTGCGTCTTCGGAGACAGCTTGTGGTCGACCTCGGTAGCGGGATCAGGACACCATGAGCACTTCGGATTGGCCGCAAGGAACAGAGCCCGACAACGCCGCCAAGCCCCATCATAGCCACGCTCAGCAGGTGAAGGACGTCGCTTGTCGTAGAGAGCCTTCCGCCTCGCCTCAGCCTGCTGGCGGGTCGGTGCGCCGAGCGGCCGATGGCGAGGCGGCATAGTCGGCATCAGGCTCACCCATCACCATTGGTGCGGACTGGACCGCTCGCTACCCACCCGGCTTGACGCGGCTTAGTGGTGCGCGTCGTCATCACCCATCGGGCTCAGGCTTCCACGTTCACTCGCTTGACCGGCCAAAGCCTCGTCCGTCCGCCGCACCAATAGAAACGCCCGCTCGGGGTTGATTCCCGGCGGGCGCTTGCTCAGACCTATGGTCCGATAGTGGCATATTTAGCCCCTACTACCGCGAGAATGTCAATAGCTAGGTTGGCCGCGGCTACATGACCGTCAGCGCACCACGCCTTCCGCCGCTACATGTGGTCCATTGTGCATGCTCGGCCCACGGATCCAGCCCCTGACCTCGCACCAGAGGTCGAGACCGAGCGCGTAGTTGTCAAACGCCTGGCCGCGCCGCATGCGATGGTCCCGCTCGATCTGCGGCAAGGTCTTCGGTTCGGTCAGGCAGTCAATGACTGCATTGATCATGATGCGCCGCGGATGCGCCAGCCTCACCCATTCAGCCCACGAGGCATCGATGCCCGCGTTATCCGGCCGGTTACCACCACGCTTGAGCCCATAGCTCGACATCGCCGCACCGAGCCCGGCGGTGCGCTGGCGCCATGCGAACTCCATCTCTTTCTCGGCTTCCCGCTGCATCCCGGTGAGACGGTTGTGCCGCCACGCTTCGGACTGGCGCACCCTGGTGAGGTTCCGCCTGGTCTTCCGGGTGGCTTCGGGATCGTCGACGGCGATCTCGACCGTCGGACTATGCGCTTCCTGCCAATCGAGAGCGTCACGACCGAAGCGCTTCCCGATCTTCTTCGACTTCTTGGCTTTTGCCATTGTGGTTGCTCCCATCGACGGAGGGGACCGTCGGTTTACCGCTGCTTCTCGCAGATCCTCTTGTGCTCGCCTTCGATGAAGTGCCGCGCGATGTCCGGCATCTCGTCGAGGTCCGCCTTCAGGAACACGATGACGCCGGCGCGTCTGGCTTGGCGCACCAGGGCCTCTATGACCTCCGGTGACGTCGCGCTGGTCCCAATGTGGCGATCGAGCGAGGTCCGGATGCGATGCTCGCGATTGCGATTGCGGGCGTCCGCCATCTGTGCGGCCTCAGGCATGCAGCGTTCGACATCGGAGCGAATAATCGCGTTCATGGCGCCACCAAACCCATCGGGCAGCGTTGACCCGGCACGCCCTGGCCGGCGGCCGGCAAAAGGCCGCCAGGAAGCGTTCCACATGAGCAACGTAGAACCGCGCCTTACCGCTATTCTCACCGATCTGCTTGGCGTCGATGGGACGCGAATCACCCCGCTTTCCCGTTTCAAGGGCGATCTCGAAGCCGACAGCCTTCAGGTCGTCGAGATCATCCTGTCGGCGGAGGATGCTTTCGACGTCCTGCTCACCGATGCCACAGAAAGAATCGCCACGGTGGGTGAGCTGATCGAGCTCATCAAGACGCACCGGACTGCCTGAAACTAAACCTCCAAGAGGACCGCTATGAACGAGACACCCGCCGCCATCCGCGACGTAATTGCGGCCATACTTAAGATCGATGTCGATCGCATCATTCCGACCGCCCGGATCGTCGACGACCTCGGTGCCAGCAGCCTCGACATGGTCGAGATGATCATGGCGCTCGAGGATGTTTTCGGACTGGAGATCTCCGACAGCGATGCTGAGAATCTGCGAACCGTCGCCGATGTGAATGAGCTGATGGCCAAGAAGTCGGCACAGCGGACAGCGGCCGAGGCAATGGCTCACCGCGACGAATATCCACTGAGTGCTCCCTAGTCGTCCGCCTCCAGCCCCCTTCAAATGGGCGAACGGAACGGTCATGCCCCACCCCGGGGCATGCATTCCGACGCCTTAGCAATGATCTGGGCATAAACTTTGGGATGCTGGCCGTTGATGCAGGCCATCATCATGGTCTGCGCCTGGCTCTGGCCGGGCTGAAGGCCAAGGGCCTGCTGGTGCCTGCAGATCATGTCCGGGTGCCGGTCCATGATCTCCCCTATCTCTCGGGCGTTCATGCCCCGGCTGTTGAGCCTGCGGAGTGTGTCGTTGTCTTCAGACGTCCAGGCCCGTCGCGTCTTCCTCTCAGTCATCAGCCCTCGCCGGAAGAAAGTGAAGCTCCGGCTATTTAGGGGAAGTTGTGACTTTGGGTTTCAAGGTGTGACTTCGACAACACCGCCGCTGCCCTCACAACAAGTTCGTACGTTGTCGGCGTTTGTCATGAAGTGGGCATCCGCGCGCCTCCAGTTAAGATAACCAGAGGTGCCAAACGGAGATTGAGCCTGGTTGAGATCCCGGCCCAGAGTGCCCAGTGTAACTAAAACGTCGCCCGTGTTTCGAGTGCGCCAAATCGACGTTGGCCGTGCCGACAGCAACGGGCAAGTCCTCAACTAGATATGCCGGCGGAATCTGCGATAAGCCACTGGATAGGAATGGCGTTAGTGTTGTGGCGATCGACGACTGGTCGCGGACATAAGCAACCATGAACGCCTCACGATTTGCCCACGCATACTCGCCGTCCACGAACCGACGAATGCCATTGTCGCAATACAACGCCTCAGTTTTCGAGCCTGCAACATCTATGATCTTTGCCTCTGTGACCAGGGGGAAGCCAGGGCTCCTGTTTGATAGATAAATTGAGAGGTCAGGGCGCTTCTCAAGATGCTGACCGTTGAAGCTCAGAGATTCCTTCCCTCGCGCCACACAAAGGACCAACTGTCCCCACAAGGGGTCTTCCTCAATCATTGTATTAAGCCGCGCTTCAATCAGCGCCGTCACCTCGGCTTCACTGCCCGACGCGACGGTAACCGGAGAACGCACGCGGACGTCACTGAATGCCCGTAACAGTCCTTCGGCTATAACTTCTAGATGTACTGTCGATACCTCTGGTAGCGGCAATGTGAGACCACGAGTCAATTCGGAAACCTGATCGGGGCGCGGGCGAATTGCACTGGGCGTCATGCCTTCGCCGGTCCCTTCAGTAAATCGACATGGGACCAAATTATACGTTGAGCAAGTAAACGGGCCTGTGTTTCGCTCCAGTATCGGCGTTGAGCAAGCCGGCCGATCAGCAGACCATCCAGCCCATCGCGAACGACAATTTCCGATGCCGCTGCCTCATCTGCCGCTCGTAACAGCCCATTCCAGTCAGCCAGCGCAACCGCCTCGCTCGCTCGCCCGATAGACGCCCGCACCTCAATACCGAACCAAGGAGAGATAGTCGGCCGAGCTAAGGGACGCACCGTGAGCTGGGAACCAAATCGATCACCCCAAGGCTTCAACTCTCTTTCTAGGATCTCACAGAAATCCGCTTGCTCTCGATGCTCTGGTATCTTTTGGGCCTCGCGCTTGCTCTTCGCAAACGGGAGGTTGAATTCAAGGGTATCGGATATGACCTGCAGGTCCCGCGAACCAAGCCCGTACAGACGGGCAACCCATTGATCGATGTCATTCCAGGAGATCCTCTCTGTTATCAGGCCAGTAAACAGCGTTAGGATCTCCTCGCGACAGGCTTGATCAAACTTTCGGAAATCGGGAAGCGGAATTCGATCGAGCGTTGCCTTCTCTATGACCTCACGTTCGAAACCAAATTCTCCACTCGTCACTAAAGCAAACCAAACCGCGAGTTTGCTCCCCAAGACCAGAGCTAAATAGCGCACAAGCCCATCGGCGTTGGCATAACTGTGTGGGCTGTAGCCGTAGAATGTCTCGTTGAAGATCGCATCTTCTTGCGAGACAGCTATGCCAATACGCCCCGTTAAAGCCGGTGGAGATTTGTGCACCACAAGCAAGGGGCCCGAAAACAGATCTGCAGATCGAGGATCATGAATTCGATCCTGTGAAAAGGCATCGAGAGCCTTATGGTCGATTGAGATTGCCGTGAAAGATGCAGCAGTGATCTCCGGCAAACCATGAAGATATCGCGCGTTCACGCCAGGGAAGCCGTCTCCATTCTTTCTGATGCGACTACTAAGCCTAAGCTTCTGATATCCGTTGCCGCTGCCTCGCAGATGCCCGCGTTCTGTTAGACCTACTGTTTGCCGCCAAAATTCTTCCAGCGTCGGATGCCCATGAGTCCGTATCCGCTCCACAATACCAAGATCGGCCTTAGTTCCGCGAAAAAGGATCTTCAGTATGTCGGGCGTATCGCGAAGCTGCCGAGATGGCACTACTTCCGCATTCAACGCATCGATGCGCATGCTACCAGCGTCGTTTAGCGATTCTTCAATCCTCGGACTAATGAGACGAAACCCTGCACTCGCCCCTGGAGTTCTATTCGTGGCAAGCAATATACAGAACGGAGCCGAGATTTCTGGCCAGACTTTAGTTTGACGCAGTTCCACGCCGTTGATGATTGAAGTGACGTCCAGAGCCTCGAAAAGGGCCTGACGTGCTTCGGCCATGCCGTCGCCCTGCTGGAAGAGTAGTCGAGCATGCAGCGCAAAAGCGATCTGCCCGCCTAACTTTGTCCATTCCATTGCCCGCCAAACAAAAGGCAGATCGAGGCCTTCATTCGGCAGCGGCGGCGACGCGATCGAAACCTTTCTGTCTGCAGCGATACGAGAGACTGCACCCCGCACGACGCTCCAATCCGGTAGCCCTGTGCCACTTGACCAAGGAGGATTACCAATGACCAGGTCATACCGTCCAACGTGCTCCTCGCCGACGAGTGGACCCAAGCTGCCCAATTCCGCGCCTTCGATGTCGCTCTCTTTGTGCAAGCGATGAAGCACTTTTCCACGAAGGTCCTTGAATTTCAGTTTGTCCACCGGCCGTGGGTTGGGGTCCAACTCAATTGACATCAGATAGAGGCCCAGCGCAGCGAAACGGAGCGCGGCCTCATTGATATCGAAACCCACAATCTGGTCATAAAGGATGGATCGCAAAGTGCGAGTGTTGGGCCGCTTCCCAGTGGCACGCCAGCTGGCGGCTGCCAACTCGCGGAATGCAGTCAGTAGAAAAACACCAGCGCCGGCCGCTGGATCTAGAATTTTTGACTTGTGCCAACCGTCGTGCCGCTCAAGTGCTCTAAACGACGCTCGCACCATTAGATCGGCAATAGGCCTCGGCGTGTAGTAGCCACCTTCCCGCCGCTGCCGAAGTGGGGCATGGCTCCGCAAGTAGAGCTCGTACGCTTGGCTAAGAACTCCAACCGGAATGTGGGCGAAGTCGAGATTGTCCCACTTCTCTTCCCACCCCAAAAACAGCTGGCTGTCCGGCGCACGACGCAGCACATCACCTAATACATGGTAAGCTGTATCTGGTAGCCGGACGAAGATATCGCCCGACAATGGAAGTAGATCACCATTGAAAGTCGCATCGAGCCACATCGAAGTCTTTTCGGCGACCTCGCGAGTGTCAAACAGACTAGCCGCACTATCGCTCCCAGACATTGTGCTTGGGAGCAATTCGCGGTCCGCCAAAAAGCGCGTAAACAACGCGCGACCGACAAGCGAGATCGCATCTTCATCCGAGACGCCATCAAGACCGCTCAGCGCAGAGATTGAGCCAGTGAGGAGTTTAAGGACGACGTTGGAAATCCAGTTACGCTGGCTGATGGCAGCTTGTGGACGAATGTTGCCAAGTCGCGCGAACGCTGAGGACCGCGCGCCGTCGTCATCCCCCCACTCCACACGCGCTTGCTCAGGAGTTTTGCTATCGAGCGCCACGCGATAAACATCGAGGCGTCCCGGCGCCACCACTCCCAGATAGGGCGCATCGCCGCGCATAGCGAGTAACCGCCTAACTCTGTGAAGTTGCTCATCTTCTTTGAGAGAATCTGCATCGATCAAAAAGATCAACGCCGCGCCTTGCCACTCATAAACGGCGCTCACAATGCCAAGCAAATCGCGGTCGGCGCGCCGAGCCGTCATCAAACTCGCATAAGGCAGTAAGGACGGCCCATCACTGTCCAGCAAACGCAAGGATGATGAATCGCCGCCGAAATCGATTAGGGTGCTCGCTAAGTCAGCCATTAGAGCGCTCTGCCTCTTGGCCGCAAGCAAACGTGGAGATCCGGAGACGACCCGTCATCTGTCGAGGTCCAGGTTTGTTTGACGGTCTCCTCCAAAATGGCCTTGCCGCGCACCGCCACGCGGCTTCTTCGGAGCGACCTCCACCTTTGAGATGATTTGACGATAGTCGCCGCCTAACGCGCTAACACCGACAACAAGCACAGTTATGAGTGCGAGGTGCGTAGGGAGTTCGCCAGTGCGGGCATAGTTGGAGATGGAATTTGGATTCATTCCTATCAGTTCGGCGAACGCGCGAACGCTCAAGCCAGCTTTCCCCAGCTCCGCAAGGAACTCAGAATAAATCATGCAGAGCAAATACCACATAAATTAATGTATCCAATCACATAGATTAATGTGGGCGGAAGGTCCACCGCAAAGAGCGTAGCGAGAGAAGCGCCACCGCTCTCGGATTTGAACAAAAAGAGAACATATACAGTCTTCGTCCTCCGTCAATGTGAGGGTGCTGCGCCCCCACCCCTGCGGGACAGCACACGTAATGCTCGCCCCAGTGCGCTAACTACTCCGCCTTCCTTGGGCCCTGACACCGCCCCTATCTGCCTCACCTGCCGCTGCCGGATAATCGTCCGCCGGCAACACCCGAGCTCCTTAGCCAAGCGCCCGTCCGTAGCCGGAAAGCCGTCGTCCATCTTTCCTGAGGCGCAGGCGCGCTCGAGGAGCGCGGAGTCGGCGTCGGTCCAGATCTTGCGGGCCTTCCTGCGCTCGCTTCCTCGGTCCTTCTCAGCTGAAAGCATCTCTTCTGATCCACTTGGTGGCGCCATGTCCTGGTCTCCTTGGTTCAGCCCGTTTGGTGAGCCCTGAGCGAAGACGCACTTCGCCCTTGCGAGGGAGAAGCGCGTCTTCGAACCAGCCAGCCCGCCAGGAGCCGCCCGTCGCTTAAACGCATCGCTATAGGGACTGCCGGTTGATTCCGGCGCGCGGGTGGATTGGCCGATCCCCGCTTACCCAGTCTTCGATCCAATGGCGGTCGTGCACGACGGTAGCGATCCCGTCGACACGACGTGCTGGTGCTTGAGACCCAGCGTCCTGTGCGTTGCTGCGTGTTCCCCGGTGGCGCTCACGGTCATGCTCCCATGATGACGCCTGATAGAGGGGCTATATGTCCGGCGCAGCCCACCGGCCCGATAGTCATGCGGCGTGTTTCGGTCGCCTCCGTTGTATGAGTTCGAGGAGCAGTGTCTGCAGTGCAGGCAGTCCCGCATTGAGATGGAAGTCGTTGGCGTCAGTGCCGACATCTGGCGGCATCGCCCAAGGCAGGCCGGTCCGCTTGGCGTAGAACTCGCCTGTGCCGATACTGCCGAACTGGGCCACTGGCTTGTCGTTGTCGGCAACCACAAGGGCATGCCGGCGGCGCTCGGCTACGGTCGCCACATTGGAAGCCGAGAAGCAGCACGTAACGCGGCCAGGAAGACAAAGGCCGCTCAGCGCCGCCTTGATGGACAGACCTGTGGCGTAGCCTTCGCACAGAATCTCAAGCGAGCCTGATCCAATGGTGAAGGACGCGCCGCTCATCCGGCCGCCGGGCAGGTTCTTCTTCGTGCCGTCGTCGGCAATCTCCTGAAGCGAGACGACCTTGCCGTCGATCCGAGCCGGCACCAGCAAGAGGCGCTCATGCACGAGGCCGAGCATCTTCGGGAAGCCCTTCCGGTCGAGGTAGGGATGCGTCTCGGGTTTAGCCTGCGCTATCTTGTGCTGGGCGACGCCGGCCGCCCATTCGGCGCGAGCAGCTTCTTCCCTCCGGCGGTCCGCCAATGAAGGCAGTGGTACTGGCGGAGCCGTACGGCGGGCCTCGCGTTCGACACGCCAGATGGCCGTCTCACCGGTTTCCCAGTTCTTTA
>CALROF020000052.1:0-30949 GCA_943369775.1 Reyranella massiliensis 521 | reverse complement strand
CGCGGCCCTCGCGCGGCACTACAAGGTAACCGAAGGGCGCGACGTCGATCGCGTGGCGCGCGAGGTGCGCAACAACCTCGCGCAGGTGTCGAGCCGCCTGGTCTCGGCGCGCGCCTGGCTGCGGCAGGGCACGAGCGGCGGCTTCGCCGACACGCCGACGCCGCGCGACGGCCACACCTACATCAACCTCGACTATGGCGTGGCGGGACAGTTGCTGCGGCCGACTATCCTGATCCACGAGGCGTTCCACGACCTCGCCGACCGCAACCAGGATTTCGGCGGCAACCCCGTCGTCGACCAGGGCGCGCGCTACCATCGCAACGACACCGCGACGCAACTGCAGAACGCCTACGCGATGAGCCAGTTCGTCCTGCACATCCATGTCGGGCAGGAGCGGTTCCTGGGCGATACGGATTGAGTTTGTCGAAGAAGCGCTCGGCCAGATTGCGCTGGCGATAAAGTCGTGGATCGACCGAGCGTTGCTCCTCGCGGTCCTTCTGCGATGGGCTTGCGGCCATTGCCCTGTTTGAAGGCCCTTCCTATCATCGTGGCCAGGCGACGGAGGAGACGCCATTGGCCCACGAGCAGCGCAGACTTGCGGTCATCGCCGCCGTAGACGTCGTGGGCTACTCGCGCCTGATGGGCCAAAATGAAAGCGGCACCCATGCTCTCCTCAAGACGCATCTTGCCGAACGCGTAGAGCCCTCCATCGGTCGCCATGGCGGTCGCGTGGTCAAGCTGACCGGCGATGGCGCGCTTGCCGAGTTCGATAGCGCCGTCAATGCGCTGAGCGCCCTCATCGAGCTGCAGCAAGCGATGGCCGGTGCAAACCGCGACCAACCGGATGCAAGCCGCATTGTCTTTCGGGCTGGCATCCATCTCGGCGAAGTGATCGTGGAGGCCGATGATCTCTACGGCGACGACGTAAACATCGCAGTACGTCTCCAGGGTGAGTCCCCGCCAGGTGGCATCCTGATTTCGCGCGCAGTACGTGAGGCGGTGGACGGCCGCATCAAGGCAGAGCTTCACGCCCTGGGAGAGCTAGCCCTCAAGAACATCGTGCGACCGATCCGTGCCTTTCGGGTGGAGTGGAAGGAAGCTGACTGGTCGACTGCTACCCACGCGCCGTCCAGGTCGCCCGTCATCCCCGTCCCGACCTCTGCGCTTTCCGACAAGCCCTCGATCGCCGTACTTGCCTTCCGAAATCTGAGCGGCGATGCCGAGCGAGAGTATTTCGCAGACGGAATGGTCGACGACATCATCACCATACTGTCGCGTATTCCGAACTTCCTGGTGATCGCCCGCAACTCTTCCTACTCGTACAAAGGCCGTTCCGTCGACGTGCGGCAGATAGGGAGTGAACTCGGGGTCCGCTACGTCCTCGACGGCAGCATTCGCAGTGCCGGAAACAGGCTGCGTATCAACTGCGTGCTCATCGACGCGACAAGCGGAAACCACATTTGGGCCGAACGCTATGACGGAGCCATTGAGGATGTCTTCGATCTGCAGGACAGCATTACGTCGAGCATCGTCGCCACGATCTACCCTCAGCTCCTGAGTTCCGAGATAACCCGCGCCCAGGCGAAGCCGACCAGCAATCTGACAGCCTACGATCTTTATCTGCGTGCAATACCGGGGATTGTCCCGGTAGCTACGGAGAACTCGATCAGCGAGGCACTGATGCTGCTCGATCGTGCCATTGCCGCCGACCCACAGTTTTCGTCCGCCTATGCCTACGTGGCTCGCGCTCATTGGGGACGACTGCATCAAGGATGGGGTTCGGGTCGTGAGGCGAAGGCACGGGGCTATGAAGCAGCGAAGCGAGCTGTCGAGATCGGGAAGGACGATCCCGTTGCCCTTGCGCTCGGAGGATTCGGCATTGCCAGTCTGGGCGGAAAGCCCGAGGAAGGAGTGGAGCACTTAGAACGCGCGCTGGCTTTAAATCCCAATTTCCTCATGGCGTGGCGATTTGGCGGTGCCGCGTACTCGATGATCGGACAGCACGAGAAAGCCATTCAGTATTTTGAACGGGCGATGCAGCTCAGCCCCAGGGATGTCTTTGCATTTGAAACATACATCGGTTTAGCTACTCCCTGCTTTTTCCTCGGTCGCCATGACCAGGCTCACTATTGGGCCGAACGAGCGCTCCGGGACAAGCCTGGCTCGTTTCTGGCAATAATGTGGAAGATCGTTGCATTGGCGATGGAGGGTAACCGTCCCGACGAACTGGCGGATCTGATTGAGCAACTGAAATCGTTGCGTCCCCGTTTTTCGATCGCAGGATGCATGGCGCGCTTCGGTGCTTTCCAAACCTCGGATCGCAAACTCTTTGAAACAGCGCTTCGCAGGGCGGGGCTTCCAGAGTAGGCAAGGCTGCAAGCGGTGAAAGGGGCGGCCCTTTGCCTCAATACTGCGGGCGAGGCCGCACGCTAAAAGCGCACGCATGTTGCGTCGTTATCACTGGTTCGTTCAGCGTTTTCTGCCGAAGCCGCCCGATCCGCCGGGCTTCTCGTTCAGCGAGGACTGGTTTTCCGCGAACATCAAACAGTTCCGCAAGCGGCTGGCACCGCTGGTGGGCACGCCGTGCCATCTGCTTGAGATCGGCAGCCACGAGGGCCGCGCGACCTGCTGGATGCTGCAGAACGTTGCCACGCATGCCGACGCGACGGTAACCTGCGTAGACGGCGTGAAGCAGCCAGTGTTCGACGCCAACATCGACGCCACTGGCGGCGCGGCGAAGGTCACGTTCGTCAAGGAGCCGTCGCGCAACGCGCTGCGCCGCCTGCCGCAACTGCACTACGATTTCATCTATGTCGACGGCAGCCACGCGACCATCGACGTGATCGAGGATGCGGTTCTGTCGTTCCGGCTGCTCAAGGCCGGCGGCATCCTCGCGTTCGACGATTACAGGTGGGACGACAGCCGCCTGCGCGAACACGGCCGACCGAAGCCCGCCATCGACGCCTTCGTCGCACTCTACGCCAACAAGTTCGCGATGCTCGCCAAGGGCAGCCAGGTCTGGCTGCGCAAGACGGCGGAGTAGGGCGCCGGCCCCTTAGAATAAGGATTTTCCACGCTGCCCGCGGCAAGTCGCTTTGAGCGAAAGGTTTGCCGATGGGAAAACGAATCTTGACTCCGGGGTGCTTCTCCAATTACTTCGCCATATGGAAAACTATGAGCATCGCCTGAACCTTGCGTTCACGGCTCTGGCAGATCCGACCCGGCGCGCGATCGTCGCCCGCCTGTGCACCGGAGATGCCACGGTCGGCGAACTCGCGGCGCCGTTCGAGATCGGGCTGCCGACGTTGCTGAAGCACATTCGCGTGCTCGAACGTGGCGGCCTCGTCTCGTCGGAAAAATCCGGGCGCGTCCGAACGTGCTCGCTCACGCCAGGCGCGCTGCGCAGCACCGACGATTGGCTGCGCACGCACATCGCGACGTGGGAAAGCCGGCTCGATCGGCTTGAGGCTCACCTGGCTCGCAGAAAGAAGGACACAACGAGATGACCGACAGATCCGCACAGACAGAATCGGCATGGGCCGCGTGGCCGCTCGATCGCGAAGTCGTTATTGCCCGCGTCATCGATGCGCCTCGCGAGGACGTCTTCGATGCGTGGACCGACCCCGAGCAGCTCACGGCGTGGTTCGGCCCCAAGGGCCTGGCAATCGAAACGCACGAGATCGACGTTCGCGCGGGCGGCGTGTGGCGGTTCGACATGGTGGGGGCGAACGGCCTTCGCTACGACAATCGCATGACCTTCCTTCGCATCGAGCGGCCGCACCTGATCGAGGTCGATCACGGGTCCGACAAGGACGACGATCCGGGCAAGTTCCGGATGCTGGTCACGTTCGACGAGCAGTCGGACGGCAAGACGGTGCTCACCCTGCGTCAGATGCATCCGACGCGCGCGCAGCGCGAGGCGGTCATTGGCTTCGGCGCCGTCGAATACGGTGGCCAGACCCTCGACAAGCTCGCCGACCACCTGGCCGCCCGCAAAGCGTAGGCCCGCGCTCACACCCATCCTCGTCCTGAGGAGCGCCGCATCGCGGCGCGTCTCGAAGGATGGGCCTCAGGCCTGGTGCTCGTGCCCACCCTTCGAGACGCATCGCTCCGCGCGGAGTAACCTCCGCGCTCTCGCGATGCTCCTCAGGGTGAGGGCGTTGGGCTGATGCGTTGGGCTCGTCGTCTTCCGCCTCCCCATTCAAGTGAGGAGGCGAAGAGAAAAGGGGCTGCCCCAGCAGGTTCTCGAATGGCAGGCCCTCATGTTCTGGCCTTCTTCCCGAGTTCGCGGGCCAGGCCGACGAATGCCTTGAGGGCTGCCGATGGGTTGCGTCGGCCGGGGTAATAGAGGCCGAGATCGGAGATCGGTGGTGTCCAGTCGTCGAGCACACGGACGAGGCGGCCGGCCGCGATGTCGTCGCGCACATCCTGCTCCAGGAAGAAGCCGACGCCCACGCCTTCAAGAGCGGCGGTGCGCGCCAGACTGGCTTCGTCCAGGGTGATCGGCCCGTTCACGTCGACCTGGATCGTCTCTCCGCGCTTTTCGAAGTGCCACCGGAACAGCGCCCCGTTCGGCAGGCGGGTACGCATGCAACGGTGCTTGCCGAGATCCATCGGTGCGCGCGGCTTTCCGTGGTGCTTGAAATAGGCCGGGGACGCGACGACGGCGTAACGCTGCGGCCGGCCGAGCGGGACCGCGATCATGTCGTCGGGCACCAGGTCCAGCCGGCGGACGCCCAGGTCGAAGCCGTCGGCCACGATGTCGACCAGCCTTCCCTCGGTGACCAGGTCGACATGCACCTTGGGGTGGCGACGCAGGAATTCCAGGACCAGCGGCGAGATGATCTCGCGCGCGCCCGACGCGAAGGCGTTGATGCGCAGCGTCCCGGAGGGCGTCGCCTGCTGCGCGCGAACGGCCTCCATCGCGCCATGAAGCTCCCGCAGAGCCGGGCCCGCCTGCTCGACGAAGGCGCGGCCGGCGTCCGTGAGCGAGACGCTGCGCGTCGTCCGGTTGAACAGACGCACGCCGACCCTCGCCTCGAGCTTCGCCACGGCGTTGCTCAGCGCCGTCGTCGACAGGCCGAGCGCCCGGGCGGCTCCTCGGAACGAACCTTCGCGGGCAACGGCAAGGACGGCGTCGAGCTCGCCCAGTCCGATCCCGTTCACGGACCGTTATCCCGATTTTCGCGATAACTCATCCTCGTTTGTCCCACTTATCGGGACATCCGTCCACGCGTACATCAGGGGCGAAGAACACGCGAGGAAGGAAGTTCATGAAGCTGCCAGCCCCGATACAAGCCTACTTCGATGCTGATAAAGGCACTGCCGACGTGGCCCCGATCAGCACTTTCGCGTCCGACGCCGTCGTCGGAGACGAGGGCCGGACGCATGTCGGTCACGCTGCCATCGAGGCGTGGTGGCACGCGAGCAAGGCGCAGTATCGGTACACGGCCGAACCGTGCGAGATCCGCGATGAGCAGGATCGGACCGTCGTCCGCGCCAAAGTGACCGGACAGTTTCCGGGCAGCCCGGCCGTCCTCACCTTCGCCTTCCTGCTCGTGGACGAGCGAATCGCGGCGCTGAGGATCGGCGCATGAGCGGCTTTCTCCACCTCCAGGACAAGCGCGTGCTGATCACGTCGGGCACGCGCGGCGCGGGCGCGGCGACGGTCGCGCTCTTCTCCGACCTCGGCGCGCGTGTGCTCACGACGGCACGCTCTCGACCTGTCACCCTGCCGGAGTCGATGTTCGTCGCCGCAGATCTCACGACCGCGCAGGGCTGCGCCGACCTTGCCGCCGCAGCGCGCGAACGCCTTGGCGACATCGACATCCTCGTCCACATGCTGGGCGGCTCGACGGCACCGGCCGGCGGCTATGCCGCGCTTGGCGATGCCGAATGGGCACGGGAGATCGATCTCAACCTGATGCCTGCCGTGCGGCTGGACCGTGCGCTTCTGCCCGCCATGGTCGAGCGGGGCCGTGGCATCGTCATCCATGTCACCTCGATCCAGAGCGCTCTGCCGCTGCCGGAGGCGACGACCGCTTACGCCGCCGCAAAGGCGGCGCTGTCCACCTACAGCAAGAGTCTCTCGAAGGAGGTCTCACCCAAGGGCGTGCGCGTCGTGCGCGTGTCGCCGGGCTGGATCGAGACGGAGGCCGCCGTTCGGCTGACGGAGCGGATCGCCAAGGACGCAGGCGTGGATCGCGAAGGCGGCAAGGCGATCATCATGAAAGCGCTGGGCGGCATCCCCCTCGGCCGGCCCTCGACGCCGGAGGAGGTCGCGAACCTCATCGCGTTCCTCGCCTCCGACCGCGCCACGAGCATCACCGGCGCGGAATACGTCATCGACGGCGGCACGATCCCGACGACGTGAGAACACGTTTCACGACCCATGCCACGACGCTATTTGTCAGAGAGGTCCCAGCCTCCGATATTCTCATAGATCGCATCGCGGAGACGCCGGACATGAGCGTTCAGAACCGCCAGGCGCTGCGCCGTCTCACCTGAAAACGAAAGCAGCGCCTCGCCCAAACAGCCCGCTTTGGTGCGCAACGCATGACCTTTTTCAGTCAGCTCCACGAACACCTGCCGCTCGTTTTCCGGATTGCGCGCCCGATGCACCAGTCCCGCCTCTTCGAGGCGCTTCAGCAGGGGCGTGAGCGTGCTGGACTCGAGTCCCAACTGATCGGCGATGACACCGACACTCTGCCGATCCTCGCGCCAGAGGACGTTGAGCACGAGATACTGCGGATAGGTGAGCCCCAGCCCGTCCAACAACGGCTTGTAGGCGCGCTGGATCGCCATGTTCGCGGAATAGATCGAATAGCAAAGCTGATCCTCGAGTGGGACCGGCGGTCCATTCTTGGCTTTCATCTTCGTCAAGCTCGCCTCCGGTCCCTGTCCGGACAGCAGCCGGGCGGTCACCAAAGTATATCGCGATAATTGTTATGTTGACAAGCGTGCCCGCTCGCACCAGTTAACATATATCGCGATAATGATTATCGCAATGTCAAAGAGTGGACGATTGGCACAACAGGCTTCTCCGGGACGCGCCGGACGAGTTTCCGCAATCACAACAAGGAAGTGAGATCATGAACGACACTGCTTTTTCCAACGACCGGGATTTTGCCCGTCGCGCGAGCGAGAATCAGGCACGGCTGACATCGGCACTTCAGTCCAGCTATGACTTCATTGTCTGTGGCGCTGGATCTTCCGGCTCTGTGATCGCCCGCAGACTGGCGGAGAACGGCGCGGCCCAGGTCCTGCTGCTGGAGGCGGGCGGGACCGATGAATCCGACACTGTCCTGAACCCGGCCTCGTGGCCCGCCAATCTCGGCAGCGAACGCGACTGGGGATTCAAGGCGCAGCCCAATCCTCATCTCGACGGGCGCGAAATCCCGATGTCCATGGGCAAGGGGCTGGGCGGCGGGTCGAGCGTCAATGTCATGGTCTGGGCCCGCGGACATCGAAGCGACTGGGAGTTCTTCGCCTCGGAGTCGGGCGATCCGCGATGGGGCTATGAAAACGTGCTGGAGACCTATCGCCGGATCGAAAGCTGGCAGGGCACACCCGACCCGAAATTCCGTGGAACGGGAGGGCCGGTCTGGGTGCAGCCTGCATCCTCGCCAAGCCCGATCGCGCTGGCCATGCTCGACGCTGCGCGCGAACTGGACATTCCCGTGTTCGATCATCCTAACGGACGCATGATGGAAGAAGCCGGAGGTGCCGCCATCACCGATATGCTGGTGCGCAACGGCCGGCGTCATTCGCTTTACCGGGCCTACGTCCAGCCCTGGCTCGACCGACCGAACCTGACGGTACTCACGGAGGCGCTCGTTCGCCGCGTCGTTTTCAAAAGTCGCCGGGCGATCGGCGTAGAGTTCTTGCACAAGGGGCAGTCCATCACTGTCGGCGCTCGTGCGGAAGTCGTGCTGTCGCTGGGCGCGATCCAGACGCCCAAGGTCCTGATGCATTCGGGTATCGGCGATCGCGCGGAGCTGGCGAAGTTCGAGATTCCCGTCGTTCAGAATCTCCCCGGCGTCGGGCGGAATTTGCAGGATCACGTGTCCTTCGGCTGCACCTGGGAGTTCTCGGAACCGCTGGCGCCCCGAAACAGCGGCAGTGAGGCGACGATGTACTGGAAAAGCCGCCCCGAACTGGATGCGCCGGATCTGCTGTTCTGCCAGGTCGAATTTCCGGTCCCCAGCGAGCGAACCGCGGCGCGAGGCGTGCCAGCGCACGGGTGGACGATGTTTGCAGGGCTCGCACAGCCCGAGAGCCGGGGACGTCTGCGCCTGCAGAGCGCCGATCCCGCCACGCCCCTGGCGATCGATGCAAACTTCCTGTCCGACGCCAGAGACGTGACAACCGCGGCGTCCTGCGTGGAACTCTGCCGCGCGTTGGGTAACGCGCAGGCATTCCGTCCCTTCGTTCGGAGCGAAGCCATGCCGGGTAACGTGAAGGGCGACGAACTCGATCGTTACGTCCGGGATGCTGCCGTCACCTACTGGCACCAGAGCTGTACCGCGAAGATGGGGCGAGACGAGATGTCGGTCGTGGACGGGACGCTCACCGTGTACGGCGTCGTCGGGCTGCGGGTGGCCGACGGCTCGATCATGCCGCGGGTCACGACCGGAAATACTCAAGCTCCCTGCGCCGTCATTGGCGAGCGGGCCGCCGAGTTGATGCGAGACAAACACGGCCTGTAACTCGTCCGTGCATCGGGGCCCACGTCAGGGGCCCCGATGTGCAGGTCTGACACGAAGGCACCGTGCTCGCGAGAACCGTCTGACAAACAGGATTCCGAATCCTTCCCATTTGAATGGGGAGGAGAAGGTGTTGCGAGTAATTCGCAGTTGCGCTAATGGCTCTCTCGTTTGCGCAACCGGGCGGGGGCTCCGAGAGTCGCTGTGTCTTCAGATCCGACGGCAGTCTTCGTCGAGCATAGAGGCTCGCTGGTCGCCTATGCGACCACCATGGTGGGATCGCGCACGCAAGCCGAGGACCTGGTGCAGGAAGCGTGGGTGCGGCTGGAGCAGGCCACGCGCGAGCGCCTGGTCGGCGAGCCGCTGGCCTATCTCTACCGCATCATCCGCAATCTCGCGCACGACGGCCGCCGCGAGTTTGCGCGCAAGCAGCGGCTTCTTCACCTGAGCCACGACAATGCGCCCGTGCTTTCCGGCACGGCGAGCGCGTCGCCCGAGACGATCGCGCTCTACAAGGACGAGCTGCGGTCGCTGGAGCAGGCGCTGGCGGAGCTGCCGAAGCGCACGCGCATCGCCGTCGAGATGCACCGGCTGGGCAACTACAAACTCAGGGAAATCGCGGCGTTCCTCGACATCTCGCTGCCCTATGCGCAGAGGCTCGTCGCCGAGGGGCTGGAGCATTGCCGCGAGCGGCTTGGATGGTGGTAGGGGGCTGGTGGCAGATCGCTCGAACGCGCGCGTCTCGAACTTCTTGTAGAATTTTCACCCGTTAGCCCGTCTAGGATGGATGTCTAACGCGACCGACGGAATAGGCACGATGGGTCTCACGCCCGACGCACCCCAACGGAAGGCCGCACGCGAGGCGACGGACTGGCTGCTGCTCCTGAAGGAGGAGCCGGCCGACAAGGATCTGCGTCGCCGCTTCGAGGAGTGGCACGACGCCAGCCCGGTCCATGCCGCGTCCTGGCAATCGACCCTGCGCTTGTCGGGCGGGCTCGAACAGGTCACGGCCGCGCATGCCGACGAATGGGCAACGCATCCGCGCGAATCGTCTCGCCAATCCTATGTAATGGCGGACGCATCGCACGCCGCACGCCCGCGCTGGTTCGCCCGCCGGCCGGTCGCGATGCTCGCAGGTGTTGCGCTTGCAGCCTGCATTGCCGCGTTCACAGCGCCGGCGGTTCTGCTTCAGCTCAAGTCCGACTACACGACCGCGACGGCCGAGCTGCGCACGGTGACGCTCGACGACGGCAGCGAAGTCACGCTGGCGCCTAGAAGCGCGATCGCCGTCGACTATGCGGCGCGCGAACGCAAGGTCGAGCTACTGAGCGGCGTGGCCTTCTTCACGGTCCGCAAGGATTCCGAACGGCCCTTCAAAGTGCAGGCCGGCGCGGTGCAGACGACCGTTCTCGGCACGCGCTTCGAGGTGAACCTTGGCGAAGAGGGCGTGACGGTTTCGGTGGAGGAGGGGCTGGTCGCACTGAGCGACCGGCAGCAGCCTTCGTTGAACACGCAGCTGGGCGCCGGCCAGTCGGCTCGTGTCGAACGCAGCGGCGTGACCGGCAACACGGCTCCGACGGTCGCGGCGTGGCGCCAGAAGTTGCTGCTGGCGGACGACCGGCCGGTCGGCGAGGCGGTGGCCGACCTCGCGCGTTACTACGGCGGCACGATCCTGATCATGGACTCCGCGCTGGCGACGCGCCGGGTGACGGGCGTCTACGGCCTGGCCGATCCGGAGACGTCGCTGCGCGACATTGCCCGCGCCATCGGTGCGGATGTGCGGCGGATCTCTCCCTGGGTTCTCGTCCTCTCCAGCAAATAGCCGAACTTTTTTTGCGACGTTTGTAGAAAGCCACTGGTCGACTCCGTCTACCCCTCGGAACAGCGGATGCGTTGCGTTCGCGTTGGGGGAGATCGCGTATGAGGACCAGGGCTCGCCGCTCGGGATTGGGGATGCTGACGTCGGTGATGGCCGTGACCGTGGCGCTGTCGCCCGCCGTCGTTCGCGCTCAAGCGGTCGACGCACCGGCGCAGATGGCGCAAGGCAACGCGCGCGCCTTCAACATCCCGGCCCAGTCGCTGTCGAGCGCGCTGGTGCAATTCGGCCAGCAGGCCGGCCGGCATCTCACCGTCGACGGCGCGCTCGTTCGCGGCGTCGCGACGCCGGGCGTGCAGGGCACGATGAGCACCGAGGAAGCGCTCGGCCGTTTGCTGGCCGGCACGGGCCTGACATTCAGCGGTGCGGCCGGCGGCACGATTACGGTCCATCGGCTCGATCAGCCGGCCGGTTCCGGTGCCCTTCAGCTCGATCCCGTGCAGGTGCAGGGCTACCCGGTGCCGGCGCAGGCGATGATCGACAACGTGCCGCCGCCCTATGCCGGTGGGCAGGTCGGCACCGGCAGCCAGCTCGGTCTGCTCGGCAATCGCGATGTGATGAACACGCCGTTCAACCAGACGAGCTACACCGCGAAGAAGGCGCAGGACCAGCAGGCCAAGACGATCCGCGACGTGCTGGTCGACGATCCGTCCGTGCGGACGACCTACACCGAAGGCACCGCCGGCCAGGACCAGGTCAGCATCCGCGGCTTTCCGGTCGGCCCGCAGAACATGGCCTATGGCGGCCTCTACGGCATGCTGCCCGACATCTCCGTCATGATGGAAGTGGCGGAGCGGGTGGAGTTGCTGAAAGGCCCGAGCGCCATGCTGAACGGCATGCCGCCCAACGGCGCGATCGGTGGCACGATCAACCTGGTGCCGAAGCGCGCCCGCGACGAGGACCTGACGCAGGTCACTGCCAACTATTCCTCGCTCGGCGTGTTCGGCGGCGCGGCCGATGTCGGGCGGCGCTTCGGCGAGGACAAGCAGTTCGGCGTGCGCGTGAACGGCGCCTTCCGCGCCGGCCAGACGGCCATCGAGAACAACACCGACCAGCGGGCGCTTGCGCTGATCGGGCTCGACTTCCGCGGCGAGCGCCTGCGCCTCTCCGCCGATCTCGGCTACCAGAGCCAGTATATCGGCGGCGTCGTTCCGTATCTTTATCTCGGACCGCCGGCGACGGTCTCGCTGCCGTGGGCGCCGGATGCCCGCAAGAACATGGGCCAGTCCTGGGGCAGCCGCGAGACCACCGACATCTTCGGCGTCGTCCGCGCGGAGTACGATATCACCGAGCGCGTCACGGCCTATGCCGCGTTCGGCGCGCACGACTATCGGCTCGGCATCTATTCCTCCAGCACGATCACCATCAACAACTTCAATGGCAACGGCCTGGCGGGGCCTTACTTCAACAGCCAGCAATACTTCTCCCACCTGACCGCAGAGACGGGCGTACGGGCGTTTGCCGACACCGGCCCCATCGGGCACGAGATCGCCGTCGTCGCGACGACCTACAACCGGCAAGGCGGCGTGGGCTCGGTCATCCAGGGCGCGGGCTTCGCCACCAACATCTACAATCCGACGATAGTCGCGCGGCCCAACGTGCCCGCGCCGAACACGACCAAGACGAGTTGGCTCTCGCTGAACAGCATCGCCATCGCCGACACGCTCTCGGCTGCCGACAAGCGCATCCAGTTGACCGCCGGCCTCCGCATCCAGCAGGTCCAGGTCACCAACTACGCGCTGGGGACCGGGGCCGTGACGACGAGTTACGACCAGAACGCGGTCACGCCGTCGGTCGCGCTGGTGTTCAAGCCCTGGGAGAATGTCTCCTTTTACGGCAACTACATTCAGGGCCTGCAGCCCGGCGCGACGGTCGGTCCGACCTTCGCCAACGCCGGCACGTCGTTCCCGCCCTACCTGTCGACGCAGTTCGAAGTAGGCGTGAAGGTCGACTGGGGGAAACTGACGACGACGGCGAGCCTTTTCCAGATCACGCAGCCCAGCGTCATTACCGACGTCGCGAGCAACACTCAGGTTCTTGGCGGCGAGCAGCGGAACCAGGGCCTCGAACTCAACTTCTTCGGCGAAGTGACGGAAGGCTTCCGCCTGCTGGGCGGCGCCATGTTCCTCAATCCCGAGCTGACCAAGACGCCGGGCGGCACGACCGACGGATGGATCGCGCCGTCGTCGCCGCAGGTGCAGTTGAACCTCGCCAGCGAATGGGACGTGCCCTGGGTGCGCGGGCTCACGCTCAACGGCCGCTTCATCTACACCGGCGCGCAGTTCTACGACACGCTCTATCCGCGCCGCATGATTCCCGAGTGGACGCGCGTCGATTTCGGCGTCCGCTATGCGTTCGACAATCCGGCCGCCAAGGGCAAGCCGCTGGTCGCCCGCTTCAACGTCGAGAACCTTCTCGACAACGACTACTGGTCCGGCGGCGGCTCCGCGACCAGCCTGATGGTCGGCGCCCCACGTACCTTCCGTCTGTCCCTGACCGCAGATTTTTAGTTGATGTTTCTTCGCCTCCCCCGTCAGCGGGGGAGGTGCCTCGTCTTACGAGGCGGAGGGGTCATGTTCTCTATCCGCTTGACCCCTCCGTCAGCGTAGGACGCTGACACCTCCCCATTTGAATGGGGAGGTGGATGAGCGCTGCGCTATGATGCGTGCGCCTCAAGCGAGGAGCAGCGTCCATGAAGCCGAACTTGCAGCTTGTCGATACCAACGGCATCCGCCTTCGCGTGGCCCTGGCGGGAGCGGGGCCGCTTGTCGTGCTGGTCCATGGCTTTCCCGAGGGCTGGTATTCGTGGCGGCATCAGATCGCGGCCCTCGCGGCGGCCGGATACAGGGTCGCGGCGCCCGATGTGCGCGGCTACGGCGGCAGCGACAAGCCGCCCGCCATCGCGGACTATTCGATCAAGACCATAGCGGCCGACATCGGCGGCCTGATCGAAGCGCTCGGTGTCGAGCGCGCCGTCGTCGTCGGTCACGACTGGGGCGCGCCGATCACCTATTGCACGGCGCGGTTCCATCCCGACCGCGTGCGCGGCGTCGTGGGCCTCAGTGCACCGGCGCTCGGGCGCGGGCCGATGCCCAGCATCGAGATGTTTCGCAAGGTCTACAAGGATCGCTTCTTCTATCAGCTCTACTTCCAGGAGCCCGGCGTCGCCGAGGCCGAGCTGCAGGCCGATGTCCGCACGAGCCTGCGCAAGCTCTACTACGGGATTTCGGGCGAAGCGCAGGCGGCGCAAGACAAGATCGAGAACCCGGAAGGCGAGGGCCTGCTTTGCCGCCTCGTCGATCCCGAGCGGCTGCCGTCCTGGTTGACCGACGCAGATCTCGACTATTGCGTCGGCCAGTTCCGCGGCAGCGGCTTTCGCGGGCCGCTCAATCGCTATCGCAACTCCGAACGCGACTTCGAGGAGCTGGCTCCGTTCGACGGCGCGCCGCTCGTGCAGCCGATGGCGTTCCTCGCGGGCACGCTCGAACCGGTGCTGCGCATGCTGCCCGGCGTCGACATGGTGGAGTTGATGCGCCAGCGCTGCACCGATCTGCGCCTCGTCCGCACGATGGAGGGTGCCGGCCACTGGCTGCAGCAGGAGCGGCCGGACGAGGTCAACGCAGCCCTGCTCGAATTCTTGCGCGGGCTTCGGGCGACCTGATGAGGTGGAGCTTCTTCGCCTCCCCATCTGAATGGGGAGGAGAATGATTTGGGATCTTATGCTGACGGAGGGGCCGTCGGCGTCGCCGGGCTGCTCTGTCCGAGACGCGGTTCGGTGCCCGCGAGCAGCCGCTGGATGTTGGCGCGATGGCGGACGATCACGTAGAGGGCGCCCGCGATCACCAGCAGGCGATAGGGCAGCGGTTCCGGCAGCACGAAGACGAGCACGATCGCCGTCGCGGCCGCCAGCATCGAGCCCAGCGAGACGATGCGGGCGAGGGCGAGCGTTGCACCGAACACTGCGGCGGCGCCGAGGCCGACCGGCCACGACATCGCGAGCAGGACGCCGAGGCCCGTCGCTGCGGACTTGCCGCCGGTGAAGCTGAGCCAGATCGAGCGGCCGTGTCCCAGCAGGGCGGCGAGTCCGGCGAAGCACACGGCCCATGGCACCAACGTGTGCAGGTCGAGCGATGCGGGCGGCGTAACGTACGGCGATGTCGCGAGCCAGGGATAGAACCAGCGGGCGAAGAGGATCGCGGCCATGCCCTTCAGCACATCGACCAGCAGCACGACCAGCGCCGGCCCCTTGCCCAAGATGCGCAACACGTTGGTTGCGCCGGTGGACTTCGAGCCGTGCTGGCGGATGTCGATGCCTCGAAGCAACCGTCCTGCCAGATAGCCCGTAGGCGTGGCGCCCAACAGATAGGCGATGGCGAGGCCAACCACGCTCGCTGTCCAGAAAACCATAGGAGACACCTCGACGCTCTTTTCAAGCAATCGTCCGCGGCCCGTCCAGCTCTTTCCGGCACTCCATCCCGTGCCGATCCAGGTGTTGCGCCGCTGCAACGGTTCGCACTGTTGTCTATTATCTTTTGCCCGCAGTCATTATAACGCCATTAAGTGTGCTCAGGGTCGCGCACGGTTGAGGCTGTATAGCCGCTTAGTGTTACCCCTCACGGCCGCGTTGCCGACAGAGGCGAAGCGACCGTCGCTTAAAGCAAAAAAATTGAATGAGCCCGCGCGACGATCCGGTCGCGGCTGGATCGCCTGCTCGGACTCCATGAACAATGGAGGTAGCACCATGATCAGGAACATTCGCCGTCGTACCGCGCTAGCCCTCGGTCTTGCAGCAGGGGCTATGGCTGCACCGATGCTTGCATTCCCAAGCGCGGCGCAGGGCCTCTATCGCTCCGGCAAGACGGTGCGCATGGTCGTGCCCTTCGCCGCCGGCGGCACCTCCGACCTGCTGGCCCGCGTCGTGACGCAGGTTCTGGCCGAATCGACGGCGACGACTTATGTCGTCGACAACCGGCCGGGCGCGGGCGGCAATGTCGGCGCAGAGATCGTGGCCCGGGCGCCGCCCGACGGCACGACGCTGCTGCTCGGTACGCTCGCGACGGCAGTCACCAACCAGTATCTCTACAGAGAACTCGCCTACGACTGCGATGAGAGCTTTGCGCCGGTGGCGCTGGTCGGCGAAGTGGCGAACGTCGTGGCCGTGCATCCGAGTTTCCCGGCCAAGACGCTCAAGGAGTTCGTCGACTACTGCAAGGTGCAGGGCCCCAACAACGTGACCTACAGTTCGCCGGGCGTCGGCAGCGCCGGCCATCTGTCGATGGAATATCTGCAGATCGTGGCGGGCATTAAGCTGGCGCACGTCGTCTACCGCAGCCGGTCCGCGATGACGAAGGCCTTGCTCGCGGGGCATGTCCCGATCGCCATGGACAACCTGCCGCCCTACCTGCAGCACATCGAGGCAGGCGCGCTGCGGCCGCTCGCGGTCAGCTCTTCGAGGCGCTGGTTCGCCGCGCCCGACGTGCCGACCGTGGCGGAGCAGGGCTATCCCGACTTCGACACCGCGCACTGGTGGTACGTTGCGGCGCCCGCCGGCACGCGGCTGGAGATGGTGAACAGGCTCTCCGACGAGATCGTGAAGGGCATTGCCGGCGAGCAGGCCATCAAGAAGATCCGCGATGCCGGTGCCACCGAGCGGCCAGGCAAGGCCGAGGATCTTGCCAAACACATGGCGGCCGAGAACAAGAAGTGGAAGTACGTGATCGACGCGGCGAAGCTCGAACGTCTGTAGCGGACGATCCGGCCGTCGACCTGCATCGTCAGCGGTAGCGTTCCCCGCTATACTGCAAGCGGGTGGGGGAGAGTTGGCATGACGTCCTCCAGGCTACCCTCGACGACCGGCAACATTCCTCGGATTGGCATTGGAGAGCGGGATCGCCGTCGGCGCTGCCGCCTCGGATGGTAGACGGTCGACCGGAAATGCCGATCGACATCGTCCAGTGGCTGCGCGGGTTGGGGCTCGAACCCTATGCGGCGGCGTTCCTCGCCAATGACATAGATGCCGAAGTCCTGCTGGAGATCACCGCCGACGACCTCGTCGAACTGGGTGTTACGTCGATCGGGCATCGGCGAAAGCTGCTGGCGGCAATTGCGGCGTTGAAGGACGGCCGGGGTTCGTTCGTACCGGTGGCACCTCCCGAGCTTGTGGGGCAGGAGCGGGATGCCGGCCTTGCCCCGAACGCTGCCGAGCGACGGCAACTCACCGTCATGTTCTGCGATCTCGTCGGATCGACCGCGCTGGCATCCCGACTGGATCCGGAGGATCTGCGGGAAATCCTCGAAGCGTATCGCGCGGCAGTCGCTGCCGTCGTCGCGGAGGGCAGTGGCTATGTCGCCAAATACATGGGCGATGGCGTCCTCTCGTACTTCGGCTATCCGCAGGCGCACGAGCACGATGCGGAGCGCGCGGTGCGGGCCGGCATGGCCGTGGTCGCCGGCGTCGGACGATTGAAGGCCGGCGGCACGGCGTTGGCGAGCCGGGTCGGCATCGCCACGGGTCTCGTCGTCGTGGGCGACTTGATCGGCGTCGGCCACGCGCAGGAACGTGGGGTTGTCGGCGAGACCCCCAATCTCGCGGCCCGGCTGCAGGAGTTGGCGCCGGCCAACGCCGTGCTGGTTGCAGAGAGCACGCGGCGGCTGGTCGGTGATCTCTTCGAGTACCGCGACCTCGGGCCCGTCGCGATCAAGGGGTTCAGCGACTCCGTATCGGCCTCGCAGGTGCTGGGCGAGAGTTCCATCGAAAGCCGCTTCGAGGCCCTGCGGTCGGCAACGTTGAGCCCGCTCGTCGGTCGCGAGGAAGAAGTCCGGCTGCTGTTGCGACGGTGGAAGCAGGCAAAGGCCGGCGAAGGGCAGATCGTGCTGATTTCCGGCGAAGCCGGCATCGGAAAGTCCCGAATCGCGGCGGCATTGCAGGAACGGCTCCAGGCGGAGCGGCCCATACGGTTGCGTTATTTCTGCTCGCCCAATCGCCGCAACAGTGCGCTCTTCCCGATCATTGCCGAGCTTGAGCGCGCGGCGGGCTTTGCACGCCATGACGACGCCACGGCAAAGCGGACCAAGCTGTCGGCGCTGCTGTCGCAGTCGGGCAATGCCGTGCCTGACCTGGAGGCCGCCTTCGCCGACCTTCTGGCAGTGCCGGCCGGCGATGGTTCTCCGAACCTGCCCGGCGATCCTCGCGAGAAGCGCGAGCGGATTCTCTCGGCGCTCGTGCGGCGGCTGGAAGATCTGGCACGACAGCAGCCCGTGCTGCTGCTGTTCGAGGATGCACACTGGAGCGATTCGATCTCCCTCGATCTGCTGGAGCGGTTCGCCGAGCGCATGCGCCAGCTCCCCGTCCTCATGGTCGTGACGTTCCGCCCGGAATTCGAGCCGGTGTGGATCGGCCAGGCGCAGGTGACCTCGGTCCTGTTGGGCCGTCTTGGCGAGCGCGAGACGATGGCACTGGCCGGAGGCGTTGCTGGCGGCAAGTCGCTTCCGGGTGAAATCCTCGACCGGATCATCGAGCACACCGACGGCATCCCGCTTTGTGTCGAGGAACTGACCAAGGCGTTGCTGGAGAGCAACTTCCTTCAGGAAGTCAGCGGGCAATTCATTCTCTCCGGTCCGATGCCGTCGCTGGCGATCCCGTCGAGCCTGCACGATTCGCTGATGGCCCGCCTCGATCGGCTGGGGCCGGTGAAGGAGGTGGCGCAGATCGGTGCCGCCATCGGGCGCGAGTTCACCTACGACATCCTGAAGGCCGTCACGAGCCGCCCGGACGACCGGCTGGGCGCCGAACTGGACCAACTGGTCGATGCAGGCTTGATCTTCCGCCGCGGTGGTGCGCAGCAGACATCGTTCGTCTTCAAGCATGCGCTCGTGCAGGACGCGGCCTATGGCACGCTGCTGCGCGGCCGGCGCCAGGAGCTTCATGCCGGCATCGCCAAAGCGCTCGAAGAGCTGGGCGGGCCTCTCCCGAAGCAAGACACGTCCGTCGGCGAAAGGTCGGCGCTCCTCGCGCATCACTGGCTCAGGGCCGAGGCGTGGGAGAAGGCGCTCGCCTACACGCTGGAGGCGGCGGAACGGGCCCGCAACCTCTATGCGCGTCCCGAAGCAGTCAATCACTACTGGCAGGCGCTCGATCTGGTCGAGCGTTTGCCCGCCTCGTCGGAACGCAGCCGCGTCCACCTGGAAATCATCGTGTCGCTCGTTCAGCTCCCGGGCTGGAGGCGGGACGAGCAAGAGGAAGCGCGCATGCTGCGCCATCTCGACCTCGCGATGACCGAAGCCGGCGAGGCAGGCCAGACGGCGAACCTGGCCAGGCTGGAGGCAATAAGGGGCGGAATTCTCGACGACAGGACTCTCCTGGAGGGCGCGATTGCCCGCGCCGAGCTCTCTGGAGACAAGCTCGTCATGGCGTATTGCGCCCAACGCTACGGCGACATTCTCGGAGGGCATGGGCAATTCGAGGCGTCGCTCGAACATTTCATGCGAGCCGTCGAAATTTATGGGACGCAGGGCGATCTGTTGCACCAGAGCATTGTCATGGCGAGCGGCGGCCGCTGTTACAACGCCCGCGCCGGAAAGCTCGATCAGTCGCTCGTCTTCGCAGGACAGGTCCGCGAGAACGCGGATGCTCTCAACAATGCCGAGATTCGGGCATGGTGCGCGATGAACGCCGAGCCCTACTACTACAGGGGGCTTTGGGACGAAGCCGTCGTGGCGGCGCAGGATGCCTTGCCGGTCGCATGGGAGATCGGCGAATGGCCCGTGATCATCTTCTCCTCCGCCTGGCTGGCGCTGGCCTATTCTAAGCTCGGACAGGCGGACAATGCGCAGCGGGTTCTCGATCGGCTCTTCGATGAATTGCCGGTGCGCGCCGTCAAGTCGCAATGGATGGCGCTGCCATATGCACAGATTGCCCGCGCCCAGATCTACCTGACAGCCGGCAACTACAACGAAGCCCTCGATACCGTTCAGCAGGCGCTCGCTGCTGCCGTGCGGCGTTCCTTTCGTCTCGAAGAGGTCGCCGCCCATCGTGTCCTGGGACAGATCCACGAAGCGATGGGCGACCGCGCCGAGGCCGAGGCTGCCTTCCGGCGCAGCCTCGAAGTCCTCGACGACATACAGTGTCCTCCCGAACTCGCTCAGACGCTGTTGGCCTATGGCCGCTTTCGCCGGGGCGACAATGCGCAGGAGGACCGGCCGTTGCTCGAACGCGCGCTGCGTCTCTTCGAGGAGATGAAGGCCACCGGCTGGATCGCCGAGGCCCGCATCGCCCTGGCTGCTGCTTCCTAGCTGGCCTTGACCACTGCGGGAACCTTCCAGCTTCCGTTCAGGATCGACGGGCTGGTGTCCTTCGGCCAGTACATCCGCAACATGGGGATGAACTCGCCTTTCGGGGCAGGCAGCCAGTTGGCTTCCTTGTCGGCGCCGGGAGAGGCGGCCTGGAAGTAGAGCGTGAGCGAGCCGTCCGCTACTCCTGTCGTACGGACGCGAAAGGCGATGGACCGATGCGCTAGGCGCCGTCGGCCGTGATGCCGAGCTTCTGGATGAGCTTGCCGAGCTGCACATGCTCGCGCTGCATGGTCTGGCCGAGCTGGGCGGGCGTCATCGGCATCGGGTCGATGTAGGCGCTGGCGAGGCGGGCGCGCACCGTCGGGTCGGCCAGCGCCGCGTTGATGGCGCCGTTCAGGCGGACGACGATGGCGTCGGGCAGGTCCTTTGGCCCGAGCAGCGGGATCGACGACTGGACTTCGAGGTCCGCTTCGCCCTGTTCGGTCATGGTCTTCACGCCGGGCAGGTCGTCGTACTGCTTCAGTCCCACCACCGCGATGGCCTTGAGGCGCCCGGCCTTGACGTGGGACGCCGCCAGCACGGTGCTGACCACGCCGATGTCGAGGCGGCCGCCCAGCAGGTCCTGCACGCCGGGCGGCAGGCCCTTGTAGGAGATCGACGTGATGTCGACGCCGTACTTGATCTTGAGCTGTTCGGGGATGAGGTGGGCGCCGGTGCCGTTGCCCGGATTGAGATAGTTGAGCTTGCCGGGATTGGCGCGCGCGAGGGCCACGAACTCAGCGATGGTGTTGGCCGGCGAGTTCGGCGCCACGCAGATCAGGCCGCTGCTCACGCCCAGCATGGCGATCGGCTTGAAGTCGGCCATGGCGTCGAAGGGCGCCTTCATCAGCATGTTGAGCACGACGTGGCCCGACACGGTGAGGTAGAGCGTGTAGCCGTCGGCGGGGGAGCCCAGCACGAGCTGGGCCGCCAGGATGCCGTTGGCGCCGGGCCGCGGGTCGATCAGCCAGGGCTGACCCAGTTCGCGCTGCATGACATCGGAGACCGCGCGGCCCGCCACGTCGAGCAGGCCGCCCACCGGTCCCGGCAGGATCACGCGAACGGGCTTGTTCGGATAGGGCTCGGCGGCGACGGCGCCGCCAGCGGCCAGGAGTGGCGAGGCCAGGAACGGCGTGGCGAGGAAGAGACGGCGCTTCATGGCTCAGCCCCTGTAGAAGGGTTTGTCGCCGCAGATGGTCACGCGGTGGCCGTAGCGACGGTGCGGGAAGTAATCGAACATCGCGTGATGCTGGGTGGCGCGATTGTCCCAGAAGGCGACGGAGTTCGGCTTCCACTGGAAGCGGCACTGCAGCTCGGGCGTCTCGATGTGGCGATAGAGCATGTCGAGCAGCGCATCGCTCTCGTGCTTGCGCAACTGCGGGATGCGGCTGGTGAAGGCGCGGCTGACATAGAGCGCCTGGCGGCCGGTCTCGGGATGGGTGCGGACGATGGGATGCTCGGCCGACGGGAAGGCGAGGTCGGCGCGGTCGGTCGCCTTGGCGCGATAGCCATGGGCCTTGGCGCTGTCGTGGATGGCCGTCAGGCCAGCCAGCATCTTCTGCATCGGCTCGGACAGCGTCTCGAAGGCGCGATACATGCTGGCGAACAGCGTGTCGCCGCCGCCGTCGGGCGGAACCTCCGTGAGGTAGAGGATCGAGCCCATTGGCGGCTCGGCGTCGCACGACACGTCGCTGTGCCATTCCTCGCCGGCCACGCGCTTGGAATTCTCGTCGGCCTTGATCACCAGGATCTCTCGATGCTCCGGCAGCCCGATGGGCGCGTTGGGATGCACATGCAGGCGGCCGAAGCGCTGGCCGAATTCCTTGTGCTGCTCGATGCTCATCTTCTGGTCGCGGAAGAAGATCACCAGGTTGTCCATCAATGCCCGATGGACCTCGTCGAACTGCTGGTTGCCCAGCGGCGTGGACAGGTCGACGCCGAAAATCTCGGCACCGATCGTGGGCGTGAGTTTCCTGACTTCGATCGACTGATAGGCCATGGGACCCTCCCGTAATTTTCCCGAGCGTAGCGGGGGACGGGGAACGCCATTTGACAATCGGGGACATGGATTTGACAGTTCGGGCCGGACACCGTGACCGACCTTATTCGCAGCGCCTGCCTTACCTCCTATCCGGAGATCGCCCGATCCGTCGGGCTCGATCCGATGCGCATGCTCAAGGAAGCCGGGATCGACCGGCGGTGTCTCGACAGTCCGGATGTAAAGGTGTCGGCCGCTGCGCTCCGCCGGCTGCTGGAGAACTCGGCGCGGGAAGCCAAGGTCGAGGATTTTGGCCTGCGCCTCGCGGAAACCCGCACATTGTCGATCCTGGGGCCTATCGGCCTGCTGGTGCGCGAGGAGCCCACGGTGCGCGACGCCGTGACTTCGCTGATGCGCTACATCCCGCTGCACAACGAGTCACTCCATATGCGCCTCGAGGAGCGGGACGGGACCACCGCCATGATCACGGAGATCCGCGTTCCCCGGCCGGTGCCTCTCCGCCAGGGTACGGAGCTGACAGTCGGTGTGCTGTACCGCGTGGTGCAGTCGCTGATCGGGCCGCACTGGAAGCCGCTGGTCTGCTTCTCCCATGCGGCGGCGCGGCGCCGGGAGACCTACCGCCGCCTGTTCGGAGACAAGGTTGAGTTCGGCCACGAGTTCAACGGCATCGTGTGTGCAACGCGCGACCTCGACCGGGCCATTCCGACGGCAGACCCCGCACTGGCGCGTTATGTGCGCCAGCATCTCGACTCGCTGCTGGCGCGCCCCAAAGTCGGAACGTCCGACAAGGTGCGCGAGCTGGTATCGCTGCAATTGGGGACGGGGAGCTGCACGGTCGAGCTGGTGGCCGGACAGTTGAACCTCAACCGCCGCATGCTCCATCGCCGGCTCGCCGAAGAGGATCAGACTTTCACTGGCATCGTGGAGGCGGTTCGCGCCGAAGTCGTGTCGCGCGCGCTGCTGAATCCAGAGCGGAAACTCAGCACGCTGGCCGACATGGCGGGCTTCTCTTCGCTCAGCGCCTTCTCGCGCTGGTTCCGCGATCGCTTCGACACCACGCCGACGGCATGGCGGCGCGACGCCCAGGCCCACTGATCGAGTTGTCCATACCAAGGGGGAGTTCGAGTAAAGTGTATCAGCCCAAAAACACTGTGAAGACGGCCGCGGAGGTCAAGACGATCCTCGGGCCGGACTTCACGAGCCAGGTCGAAAAAATCCTCGACCATATCGATGCGCATTGCCGGATCTGGATCGAACGAAGCCCATTCGTGGTGATCTCGAGCAGCAACGCGGCGGGCGAGATGGACGTGTCGCCGAAGGGCGATCCGCCGGGCTTCGTGAAGGTCCTCGACCCGCACACGCTCGCCGTACCCGATCGCATCGGCAACCATCGCGGCGACACGTTCATGAACGTGCTGGAGAATCCCAACGTGGGGCTGATGTTCATGGTGCCGAAGCGCCGCGAGGTCGTGCGCGTCAGCGGCACGGCTGAGGTGGTGCGCGATCCCGAACTGCTCGACACCATGGCCGCGAGCAACGGCCGCTCACCGGACCTCGCGCTTGTGGTGCGCGTGCGCGAAGCCTTCTTCCATTGCGGCAAGTCGGTGATCCGCTCCGGCTTGTGGGAGCCTGAGAAGTGGGGCCCCATCGACGGCCTGCCGACCTACGGCCAGGCGCTCAAGGACCACGCCCGCCTGCCGCACGCGCTGCCCGACATCGAACGCAACCTCGCCTCCAACGAAACCGACCGGCTGTACTGAGGGAGAAGAGGCGTCTCTTCACCCTCATCCTCATCCTGAGGAGGCGCGTAGCGCCGTCTCGAAGGATGGGCCTCAGGCGTGGTGCTCGTTCCCACCCTTCGAGACGCTCACTTCGTTCGCTCCTCAGGGTGAGGACGTTGGGTGGAGCGATTCGAGAGCGCCTTCTCAGTCGAACCGCAGCGACGAAATCGGATCGCTGCAGGGGAAGCTGTCCTCCAGGGCGACTTCGAGGGAACGGTCGAGGCGCTTGGCGCGGCTCTCGCGCTCGCCCGGAGCGGCGTCCTTGGCCGAAGGGCGGGCAGGGGCGCGGTCGTTGCTCTTGCGGTCACGTCGGGAGGAAGTCATGGCCGTCTTCCTTGTGTCGCCTGTGGGTGGGCCGCTATCCGGGCCACTTCGACCCGAGGATGATGCTGCAGAAGTTCAGGCGGCGATAGGTCGGATCCTTCAGTGCGAGCACATCCGCTTTGACATTACCGAACGTCGTCAGTGGCTTTTTGATGATGCCGTTGGCGAAGTGGTCGATGATGTTCTCCTTGAAGTTCGCTTCGCGCGGATGGCAGGCGCAGACATCGTGGCGGTGTGCGTGCGGGAAGTCGTCGTAGGCGATGCCGAGCACGTCCATCTCGACGCCGGCCGTCACCAGCGCGATGGTCGGGCGCATATGCTCCGGCACACCGGGTGTCGTATGCAGCGCAATCGCCGTCCACACATCCTCGATGTCGCGTTCGGGCACGCCGTAGCCCTTCAGGAAGTCGCGCGCCGCGTTGGCGCCGTCGACCTCGAAGCGCAGGTCGGGACTCGAATAGGGCTCGGTGAGGCCCATGTCGTGGAACATGGCGCCCATGTAGAGCAGTTCGGGATCGTACTTGAGCCCGCGCCGCTCGCCGGTCAGCGCGCCCCAGAAGAAGACGCGGCGGCTATGGTTGTAGAGCAGGTCGTCTTCGGTATCGCGCACGAGCTGGGTCGCGGCCTTGGCCATGGCGCTGTCGGGGACACGGATACCGGCAATGATCTCGGACATTTTCAGGGCTCCTCTAGGGGCAATGTTCGCTGCTCCTGTTTTGGGGAGCGCAGCGATGGCCCTCAACGACGCTGCTCCGCCGGAACGCGCCAACCACCCTTCAAATCGCGCCAGCCTCGTCTAGAGTGACGCCAGCATGGCGATACAGCGCGTGGCGATCGTGATTCACGAGGGCGTTCAGGCCCTCGACGTGGCGGGCCCGGTCGACGTCTTCGTCGAGGCCAACGCCTTCGTCGCGGCCGGCGACCGCTACGAAACGACCCTGATCGGCGCGACACGCGAACCGCTGCGCGCCTCGAATGGCATGAAGATCGCCGCCGACCTGAGCTTTGCCGAGGCGGACGCTGCCAACATAGCGGGCCGGTTCGATATCCTGCTCGTGGCTGGCGGGCCCGGACTGCCGACCGCCGAGCCCGATGCGGCCCTCACGCGCTGGCTACGGACCGCGCCCGATCGCGCCGAGCTGTATGGCTCGATCTGCACCGGCGCCTTTGCGCTCGGCCATGCCGGCCTGCTCGACGGCAGGAAGGTGACGACGCACTGGCAGAACGCCGCGCAGCTCGCCGCGCGCTTTCCCGCCGCCGAGGTGCTGCACGACCGCATCTACATTCGCGAGGGACGGCTGGTGACGTCGGCAGGCGTCACCGCTGGCATCGACCTCGGCCTGTCGCTGGTCGGCGAGCGGCACGGCCCGCAGGTCTCCGTCGCCGTGGCGAAGCGCCTGGTGGTGGTGGCACAGCGCCAGGGCGGCCAGTCGCAGTTCAGTCCTTATTTGACCGCGCCGGCCGACGACGGCTCGCCGATCGCACGCGCGCAGGCCGCGGTGATGGCCGATGTCGGCGCTCGCCACACTTTGACGACGTTGGCGAAGGCCGCCGGCATGAGCACGCGCAACTTCGGCCGGCAGTTCCTGCAGCAGACCGGTATCACGCCGCACGAATTCGTCGAGCGCGCCCGGATCGACGCCGCGCGGCGCCTGCTCGAAGGCAGCGACCGGCCGCTGAAGGCCGTGGCCTACGATTGTGGCTTCGGCACCGCAGACCGCATGCGACTCGTCTTCACCGAACGCATGGGCGTCTCGCCGGCACAATACCGCGCCAGCTTCCGCATCGAGTAGGCACTCAGCCGGCCGCGGCCGCGAACTCGGCGATCAGGCGCGGCAGGTCTTCCATCGCGGGGAAGCCCTCGAAGCGATGCCGCGCCGGCGTCTCCGCCCAGGGAAGTTTCTCCTTCGTCATCGTTTCGATGAACGGCGAGAACCAGCCCGGATCGTCAAGGAGGGTGGGGCGGACATTGAGGAAGGCGTCGACGCCCGCGATGCGCGTGAACATCCAGCTCATGCAGCTCGGGCAGAAGTGATGGTGCAGTTGCGGCCCGCGCAGGCCGCCGATCACAGTCTCGCCCTTCACGACGGCAAAGGCGTCGACGGGAACCATGGCCGTCAGCGAAAACGCGCTGCTGCTCATGCGCTGGCAGCCCGTGCAATGGCAGGCCGCCGTCATCAGCGGCGGCGCGCTGATCTCGAATTTCACCTGGCCGCAGCGGCAGCTTCCCGTCATCGGCAGTTTCGGCGGCTTCATCGCTTGGTCTCCATTGAACGCACGGTAGTAGGCTCTGCTTCTACAGCCTCAGCAGCCACGCTTCGACGCTGCCCTTGCCCTTGACCTCGATCTTGCCGCGCGGTTCGAAGACGAACTCGTCCTTGAGCTTCTCGTAGACCGAGCGCGTCACCTGGATGATGTCGGGCAGGCCGCCCGATTCCATGCGGCTCGCCAGGTTCACCGTGTCGCCCCACAGGTCGTAGATGTACTTGCTCTTGCCGATGACACCGGCAACGACCGGCCCGCTGTTGATGCCGACGCGCAGCTTCAGCGGAACCTTGTGCTCCATCGCATGCTCGCGGGTGATGTGGACCATGCGGATCGCCATGCGCACCATGCGCGCGGCATGGTCGGGCACCTGCACCGGCATGCCGCAGACCGCCATGTAGGCGTCGCCCACCGTCTTGATCTTCTCGATGCCGAGCTCGTGGGCGGCCTCGTCGAAGCGGCTGAACAGGCCGTTCAGCAGGCTGACGACGTCGCCCGGCTGCATGTCCGACGACATCTCGGTGAAGCCCACCAGGTCGGCGAAGACCACCGTGACCTCGGCGAAGCCGTCGGCAATGCCCTGTTCGCCGCCGCGCAGGCGGTTGGCGATCGGCGCCGGCAGGACGTTCAGCAGCAGCTCCTCGTTCTCGCGGTTCTTGTTCTCGATGACGACGTTCTTGCCGCGCAGCTCGTCGACCATGCCGTTGAAGGCCGCGCACAGCCGGCCGATCTCGTCGCGTGTGCGCACCGCCACCCGGGCGCTGTAGTCGCCGGCGGCGAAGCGCGACACGCCGTCGGTGAGCTCGTGCAACGGCCCGAGCAGGGACCGCGACAGCCAGGCGCCGGTGACGATCACCACCAGCAGGGCGATCGCGCCCACGATCATCAGGTCGCGCTGCAGCCGGTAGATGGGCGCGAAGGCCTCGGCGGAGTCGATCTTGGCGACCAGCGCCCACCTGAGGCCGGGAATGGTCAGCGGCCCCCAGGAGGCGAGCGTCGGCGTGCCGCGATAGCCGAGGACCTCGCCCACGCCGTCGATGCCGGCAAGGGCCGCCCGCACGGCGTCGGTCGCGACGTGCTGATGCATCACCGGCGTGCCGTAGCGGCGGATGGCGTCGATATCCTCGTCGGTTTCGCCGGCCTGCTTCAGCTCGGCGAAGTAGCGCTCGCGATTCTCGTAGAAGCCGCGCGTGCCGGAGCGCGCGAGAAAGTCCGGGCCGACGAGATAGGCCTCGCCGGTGAGGCCGAACCCCTCCTGCCGCCAGCGTCGCTCGCCGGTCACGACGGCGTCGATCGCGTCGATCGACAATTGCGCGACCGCCACGCCGATGACCGCATTGTGGTCGATGATGGGTGCGGCCATGAAGGCGATGGGCGCGCCGCCCGAGGGCGCATAGGGGGCGAAGTCCTCGAAGCAGACCGCCGACCTGTCGGGATCGACGCCGCAGCGGGCGACGGCGGCGGCGACGTTGGATTGGCGGTAGATGCCGACGCGCAGGTCCGCGCCGAAATCCACTTCCTTCCCGACCGAGTAGACGATCCGCCCGGACTTGGGATCGGCCACCATGAAATCGAAGAAGCCGAAGGACGTGGCCGCGCCGCGCAGCAGCGGGTGATAGAGCGCGTGGTGGCGGCTGTAAGCGCTGCCGTCGCCGGGATCGTCCAGCAGCTTGCGCCGGTCGGGCGGATAGGGATTTGTGACGATGTAGTAATACTGGAGATAGGTAGCGGCGGGCCCGACCGGCAGGTAGTCGGCGATTTGGGGTTCCTTGCCGAGGACGCGGCGCATCTCGGGCAGGAACTCGGCGCCGTACCAGTCGCCGACCTTACGCTGCAGCTCGACCCGGACGTCGGCGCGATCGAGCTCGTCGAAGCTCAGGCGAAATTCCCGCGCGGCATCGACCACCATCTTCGAGGTGGCGAGCTGGCTCAACTCGTTGCGGATGGTGCGGAAGTAGATCTCGACCTGGCGCGCCTTGCTTTTGCGGATCGCCGTGAGCTGGTTGTAGATCGACTCCTGCAGGGCGTCGCGGGCGCGCATGTAGCCCAGCACGCCGGTGACCAGCACGGCAATCGCCCCGAGCAGGATCAGGATGGCGAACAGCTTGACCGCCAACCCCCAGCGCACGGGCGGCGGCGGTTGGGTTGCATCGACCGGAGACATGTCGACCGGAGGCATGGGGCGAGCCTAGACGATTTAGGCCGCGCCCGGCAGATGCCGCCTGACCCCTCCGCCCCCGACGACAGGGGCACCTCCCCATTTGAAGGGGGAGGCGAAGGGCGTCCGCGCGCTATGCCTTGGGCGTATAGACGCGCTTGCAAGCGTTGATGGAGCTGCTCACATGGAAGGGACGGGCGCCGCTGCCCGGATCGAACGTTACGTAGAACGCTCTGTTCTTGTCGTCCTTGCCGACGACCATTCCAGAACCGTCGGGCTGCAAGGCCTTCAAATCGAGCGTGAACGAACGCTTCGGCGCTCGGCCCGTACTCGTATAGGTGAGCATGTTGCCCTTTATGTCGACCAGCCCGGCAGCCGGCGCGGTCCATTCCGGCCCGGGAAACTGACCGCCGGCGCAGTACGGTGAAATGCCGTTCTCCAGCGAGGACGCGGCGACCCACCTCGCGTCTGCCGCGCCGGCGATGTGGGAGGCACCCGCTAGTCCGATGAATGCAATGAGGAACAGTCGAGAGCTCATCTCTTCCTCCGTGTCTACGGGCGGTCATAGGCCTCCCAAGGGGATCACAACGGGGGAACGACGTCCATCGCTACCCTCGATCGGGAGCAGCAGAACGCACCGTCCTCATCCTGAGGAGGCGCCCCTCGTTCCTCGGGATAAACTGCGCGCCGTCTCGAAGGATGGGCCTCAGGCGCGGTGCTCGTTCCCACCCTTCGAGACGCCACGCTTCGCGCGGCTCCTCAGGGTGAGGGCTTTGGGCGAAGAGTCATCCTCCTCCCCATTCAGATGGGGAGGTGCCTCGTCTTACGAGGCGGAGGGGTCAAGCGCGTCAGCAGACGCAGAGGCTCACTGATCAATCTCGAGCTTGTTGTCCTTGATCAGCTTCGCCCAGCGCGCGGTTTCGGCGACGATCTGGGCCTGGAACTGCGCGGTCGTGTTGGGGATGTAGATCAGGCCCTGGTCGGAGAGCAGCTTCTGGATCTCCGGCGTCTGCGCGGCGGCGGTGTACTCTTTATAGAGCCGGTCGACGATCGGCTGCGGCGTGGCGGCGGGCGCGATCAGCGCGTACCACGACATGACGTCGGCATCGCCCAGGCCCAGCTCCTTCAAGGTCGGCACGTCGGGAAGCTGCGGCACGCGGTTCGGCGTCGTTACCGCCAGCGCCCGCAGCTTGCCGGAGCGGATGAAGGGCAGGAGGCTCGGCAGGGTGTCGAACGTCGACTGGATGTCGCCGGCAAAGAGCGCGGGCAGGGACTCGTTGGTGCCCTTGTAGGGAACGTGCACGACCTCGATGCCGGTCTTCACCTTCAGCATCTCGTAGGTGAGATGCGCGGGGCTGCCCATGCCGACCGACGCGAAGTTGGTGCCGCCGGGCTTGGCGCGGCTGGCGGCGATCAGGTCCTGCGCCGTCTTGACGGGCGAGTCGGCGCCCACCACCAGCACCAGCGGCGAGGCCGCGAACATGGTGATGGGGATCAGCTCCTTGCCCACATCGTAGGGCATCGTCTTGTAGAGGCCGGGGAAGATGGTGAGCGGCCCGAGATTGCCCATGCCGATCGTGTAGCCGTCGGGCTTGGCCTTCGCGATCTCCGTCACGCCGATGCGGCCCGCGGCGCCCGCCTTGAAGTCAGTGATGATGGTCTGGCCCAAGGTCTTGGAGACGCGGTCGTTGAAGGCGCGCGCAATCAGGTCGTTGAGGCCACCGGCCGGCCACGGCACCAGGAACCGGATGGGCCGGCTCGGCCAGGTGTCCTGCGCGTGCGCCGACCCCGCAGACACCATCGCCGCCGCTGCAGCCGCAGCCCCCGACATCGCCATCACCGACCGACGTGAAACCTTCACTTCTCTCTCCTCGAAAACCGTGCCCCGTCTTACCAGCATCTTCCGCGCCAAACAGCCGGTCCTCTTATCGCACCGTGTCTGAGGCCCACCCTTCGAGACGCCACGCTTCGCGCGGCTCCTCAGGGTGAGGGGTTACAAAACAGACCTCACCCTGAGGAGGCGCGTAGCGCCGTCTCGAAGGGTGGGCCTCAAGCCCGCTTGCGCGTCAGCGACCCGGGCGGCCCGGACGATGCGTGCGGTGGACGGCGCGGGCGACGCTGCGGAGCGTAGCGCCGCACTGGGCGACGGCGGCGGAGCGGGTGTCGTCGTCTTGCGTGATCATCGCGTAGGTGAAGGGGATGCGCGGGCGGAAGCTGCGCGAGACGACGTTGGCCGGCAGCGCGTCCTGTGGAAAGGCGTGCATGATGCCGACGCCCGTGCCCAGACCGACCAGCGCGACGGCGACCGGCGTGCTGTCGATGATCGCGGCGACGCGTTGCACGACGCCCGCTTGTCGAAAGATATCGTCGAGCCTGTGCCGGATGATCGATCCGGGCCGGCTCAGCACCAGCGACTCGTCGGCGAGGTCGGCCGGGCCCAGCGCCGCGCGGCGTGCCAGCGGGTGGTCGGCGTGCAGCAGGCAGACGACGTCGGCATCCATGACAGGCTCG
>CALROF020000051.1:0-31020 GCA_943369775.1 Reyranella massiliensis 521 | reverse complement strand
GGCGCGAAATTGTGATCCTGGATATGCCGCTCCTCGGGCGTGGAGAGCGCATGGTGCAGGCGGTGGAAGCGCGGGCCGACCAGCAGCCGTTCGCCCAGCCGGCCGAAGCTCATATCGACATTGGCATGCGACCAGCTCTCCACGAGGCGGCCGATCATCAGGATCAGGACATACTCGCCAGGCTGAACGCCGACGAATTGCGAGAACAAAACCAAGGCCAGGTTGACCAGCAGATCGTCGACCACGTGATTGCGGTCGTCGGTCCAAACGGTCATGCGCCGCTGGCTGTGATGCAGGCTGTGCAGCGACCACCACCAGGCAAAGCCGTGCTGGGCGCGATGCAGCCAATAAGCGGCGAAGTCGTAGAGGACGAAATATACGAGGAACGACGCCAGCGCATTGTCACCCAGCCAGGGCAGGATGCGTTCCAGCCGTGGCGGCGCGAAACCCCAGGCGCGCACCAGCAACTCGATATGCTGCACCAGCGGATAGGTGATGATGAAGATGGCGAGCGGGACGATGCCGAGCTTGTTCAGCACCGTGTAGACCTGATCGACCCGGATCAGCCGATCGTCCGGGCTGGATTTCTCCAGCGGCCAACGGCGTTCGAGGAAGCGCATGCCGACAGCGATGATCGCGATCTGCACCACGCCCAGCATGAGGAACTCAACGGCGCTATATCCCGGTTCGTACCAGGCCATCAGGCCGAAATGAAAAAGAACCGGGCTGACGATGGTTTCAAACAGCCAGGCCTGGATGTCGACCCAGAAATCGGTGAGCTCGCGCATTGGCGCGGGCCGCTACTTCCGGTCGCTGGCTGTCGACGCGGCACGTACCGGCTTGTCCGTCGACAATGCCGTACCCTGCAGCATGAACACGCCATGGGGTGACTTGCCGACGTGAATGCTGGCGACGACCTTGAGCTGCTCGATATCGACCACCGCCACGCGGCGCAGGAAGCGCTGGGTGACCCAGAGTTCCTTGCCGTCCGGCGTGATGTCCATGCAATCCGGCCCGCCCGGAATGCGGATGCTCCCGACGACACGCAAATCGCCGGCGGTGTCGATCAACGACACCGTACCCTCGACGCGATTGCTGACGAAGTATTGCTTTCCGTCGCCCCGCGGCCAGAAATTGTGCGCGCCCTTGCCGGTCTGGAGACGGCTCTGCACGACACCGTCCTTCGGATCGACGACAACGATGCCGTCCTCACCCGTCAGGGCAACCAGAAGCCGTTTGTTGTCCGGCAGCATGACAACCCCGGCCGGCGTGTTGCCGACAGGCATGTTCCATTTCAGCGACTGGGTCTCGAGATCGAACGCCGCGAGACGCCCGCTTTGCTGCAAGGTGACGAATACGGTCTTGGACTCAGCATCGAATGCCAAATGGCTCGGCAGGCCATCGATGAAGATTCGGCCGGCAAGGCGGAAGCCGTCGGCATGGAAGATGTCGACATGGTCGAGCCTGTAGGCGGCGGTAACGAACCACTTGCCGTCCGGGCTGAAACCCAGGTGGTAGGGGTCGATGATGTCCTTGACGACGCGCTTGCGCTCTCCGGTCTTGATATCGAGACCCAGCAGCTCGTTGGTCGCGGTCGAACCGATCAGCACTTCCTTACCGTCCGGCGTCACGATCAGGTGGTGCGGCTCGCGGCCGACCGGAAGACGCGCGATCTCGGTGCGCGTGCTACGGCTCAGGATGCTGTAGGAAGCTTCCTCGGAATTGAGGATCAGCACGGAATCTGCCCGCGCTGCGCCGCCTGCCATCACAAGCGAAAGCGCCAATGCCGCGAACGACAGTTTATTCATTGAAGATGCCCGCACCGCTAGATATTGACTTGAAGCACCTTTCGAGGCCGCGCGCTAGGGGCGTTTGAGTTTTGAGGCCGCGGCAGCCAGTCGCTCGATCCTGCCCCAGTCACCCTCTGCAACAGCATCCTTGGGAGCAACCCAGGAGCCACCCACGCAGGCGACGTTCGCAAGCGCGAGATAGGCCGGCGCCGTTTCAGCTCCGATGCCGCCGGTGGGACAGAAGCGCAGCCCGGCCAGCGGGGCCGACGCCGCCTTCAGCCAGCCGATGCCACCTGCGGTATCTGCCGGGAAGAACTTCAGGAGACTGAAGCCCCGGTCGGCCAATTTCATTGCCTCGGAGATCGTCTGCACTCCCGGTAGGAAGGGCAGACGCGCGGCGCTGACGGCCGCCGCGAGTTCGGCCGTGCAGCCGGGACTGACGCCGAAGCGAGCCCCTGCCCTTTGCACCTGTTCGACCTGCGTTGCATTGAGCACTGTCCCTGCGCCGACCACCGCATCAGGCACTTCACGCGCTATGAGCTCCAGAGCCTGCAAGGCTGCTTCGGTACGAAGGGTGATCTCGAGGACAGGCAGTCCACCCTTCACCAACGCCTGCGCCAACAGGACAGCCGTCTCCACCCGATCAATGGTCAGGACCGGGATGACCGGCGCTCGGGCGGCGATGGCCGCGATGTCCATGGTCAGACGCTCCAACCGCCGTCGATCACGTTGACGGTCCCTGTCGTGAAGGCGGCTTCGTCGCTGGCGAGATAGGTGGCGAGAGCTGCAATCTCCTCGGCCGAGCCGAAACGGCCGGTTGGTTGGCGCTGCATGAAGAACTGCTTCGCATCCGCACCACCACCCAAAGCCGAGATACGCTCGTCGAGCGAGGGCGTTTGAACTGTGCCGGGGCAGATCGCGTTGCAGCGCACACCTTTGGCGACATAGTCCACGGCCACCGACTTGGTGAGCCCAATGACGGCCGCTTTGGTCGTGCCGTAGATGCAGCGGAGCGCAGCCCCTTTTACGGAGGAAGCGGCAGACGACATGTTGATGATCGAGCCGCCGCCCTTGTCCAGCATCCCCGGCAGGAAGGCCTGGATCGTCCAAAACATGCTGCGGACGTTTAGATCAAAGGCGAACTGCCATTGGTCGTCGGTCGCATCGAGCACCGTGCCGTGGTGGACGAACCCTGCGCAATTGAACAGCACGTCGACAGCCCCGGTCTCGCCGGCAAATTTGACGATAGCGGCCTTGTCGAGGACGTCGAGCCTGTGCGTGGTAACTCCGTCTACTCCGTCGAGCGCCTTGAGCTTCGCGGCGTCGACATCCGTTGCCCAGACTCTGGCCCCCTCTCGAGCAAAGACGCGGGCGGTGGCGGCGCCGATCCCCTGCCCGGCGGCCGTGACGACGCAGGCCTTCCCTTTCAAGCGCATACGCGTTTCTCCCCCGATCGGTGTCGTTACTTGATCAGGCCTTTTTCCTTGTAATATTTCTCGGCACCCGGATGCAGAGGAATGCCGATTCCCTGGAGCGCCGTGTCGAGCTTGATCGACTTTCCTTTGGCATGCCCCGAGTCGAGCAGTTTCCGGGTGCTGGGGTCCCAGAGTGCCGCCGTAATGGCGTAGATCAACGCATCGGTCTGCTTGGTTGACGTCGTCCAGATGGCATTCACGCTTACCGTCTTTACGCCGGCTACATTTTTGTAGGCGCCATCCGGAATCTCGTCTGTCCCAAAGAAGCTATATTTCTTGACCAGCGCCTCTGCCTCGGGGCCATCGATCGGCACCAGGTTGATGGGCGTGGTTGCCGCAAGCTCCGAGATCGCGCCGTAGGGCCAACCGCTCACGCTGAAGAAGGCATCGAGCGCACCATCCTTGAGCTTGTCCGCTGCTTGCTGGGTCTTCAGGTACTCGGCCTTGAGGTCCTTCTCCGTCAGCCCATAGGCACCGAGGATCAACCGGGCGCCGACCAGCGTGCCCGAGCCCGGCTCGTCGAGCGACAGACGCTTGCCCCTGAGATCCTTGACCGACTTGATGCCCGAACTCTTACTCGCCACCAGATGAAAGCTCTCGGGATAGAGGCTGGCGATTGCCCGGAGCGTGTCGGCCTTGGGGCGCCCCTCGTAGATGCCCGTGCCGGTGAAGGCCCAGTAGCCGATGTCCGACTGGACGAACCCCGACTGCATGGTACCGGCGACGATGCCGGCGGCGTTCGCCACGGAACCATTCGATGCCACCGCAGTCGCCACCAGCCCGGGAACGCCGCAGGAGCCGCCGTCGGCGCAGGAGCGCGAGCCTGGCGGGTTGGAGATCGCATTCGCGATCAGGCCACCGATGGGGAAATAGGTTCCGGCCGTGGCGCCCGTGCCAATACGGAAGAACGTGATGTCCTGCGCGCGGACAGGTACGGCGCCGAGCGCAGCAGCCCCCAGGCCGCCCAACAGCGCGGTCCTGCGATTGATCAGCATTGTCAGGCCTCCATGACGGGCTCGATTAAACCGTGTCCCGCGAAGACCTGCAACGACGACCACTCAATTCACGCCAATCGCCTTGCTGAGGGTCGGGCCGATCTCGTTGTGGATTACCAGATCGGCATCGTCGTCCTGGTCGGTCGGGTCGCGATTGAGGATGACGAATTGGGCACCATTGCGCTTGGCCATTCGCGGGAAACCGGCGGCCGGATAAACGACCAGCGAGCTGCCGAGCACGATGAGCAGGTCGCAGGCGAGTGTCTCTTCCTGCGCGCGGATCATCGGGATTTCAGGCATCGCCTGGCCGAACGAAATAGTCGCCGTTTTCACGATGCCTTCGCACTTCTCGCAGAGCGGCAGCGCGCCCTTATCCAAGAATGCCGTGCGGATTGGGGCGAGCTCATGGCGATGGCCGCAGTCGAGGCAGCTTGCATAGGTGGCGTTGCCGTGCAGCTCGATCACCTTCGCATCGGGAACCCCAGAGCGTTGATGCAGCCCGTCGACATTCTGGGTGATGATGGCGCTCATGCGCCCCTGCTCTACGAGCTTCGCCAGCGCGCGATGGCCAGCGTTGGGCTCGGCATTGATCATGGTTTCGTCGGTGGCGAACTTCCGCCGCCAGGACTCGCGGCGCATTTCGTCCGACGCCATGAAGTCATCGAAGTAGATCGGCTTGTAGCGACTCCAAATGCCGCCAGGAGAGCGAAAATCCGGGATGCCCGACTCGGTCGAGATGCCGGCTCCCGTGAAAGCCACGATCCGCCTGGCCGATCCGATTATCTCCCGCAACTGCTCCACGTCGTCCATCAGGTCTCCTTGCAGCGTCAGGGCGCCGGCATTGCAGGATTGTGGGCGGCACAGCCAATATAGGTGCGCCCATCGCTACGTACTTCGACAGAATACGCGAAGAGCGCGCCGGACATCGAATCGACGCAGCGTCGCTCGTCGAGCACCACCGAGAACTCCAGGCCTTCGGTGCCGGCGTAAGCAATCGAACCGCCTTGCCGTACGAGACCGCCATGCGGCGCACGTAGCGGCGGAGCGCCGCCGAGGACGTTCAGGAGCAAGTCCCGAGAAGTGATTTCCAGGCGCCACGATGGCTCGTTGCCCGATCCAATCCACTCGCGCTGATCGAAACGCTCGCGACAGCCTGCCGTTTCCACAGCAGCTCGCCGGACCTCGAGCGCTCCGACGCCCGCCCCGGGTCCACTCTCGCGCCCACCGTAGAACTCCACGAACATGGGTCGCCCTTCTTGCCCCGCCGTCAGCTCGCGCAGCGTACGGCTCAACTCCTGGCCAGGCGTGCGATCCTCGAGAGCCAGCGGTGCCCCGTCGCAAGGCGAGAATTGCAGCTTGCCGCCGATATCCCTGACAAGGCCGCGCAGCCGGATCGCGCTTGCAGGCAACGGCGCGCGCGGAGGCTCGGGAACTGCCCGGGGTGCGGACGGCTGTTGAGCGGGTGGTTGTTGGGCGGGTTGCGGAGATAAGGCCATGACCGACTGCGACGCCGATGCGCCCGGCCCTCGTCCGAAGGGGGTTGGCGCTGCACGGGTCGTCTGGACCGGCAGCGCATAGAAGAACAACGGCTTGTCGGCGCCATCCAGCATGCAGACAAACTGGGTTTCCAGGGGCGAACGGTCGCGATAGGTCAGCCGTCCACGAAAGGTGAGAACGGCAGCGACAGCTTGCGCCCCCGCATTGGCGCCGATCTTCTCCAGGGTCGGCGGTGGCACCTCCTGGGCGGTGACGCGCTCGATCGAGGGATCGAGCTTGCGATACTGCCCTTCCCCAAACGCCACGCATTGCTGAGCAAGACGGGTCTGTGCGGTCGCCGGCAGAGCGAACGCCAAGGCGAGCCAAGTGAAAAGCGGAACAGCGTGGCGCATCGGACGCCTAAGATAGCCAGCGCTTGCGTCTCTTGTAATGCTTGGTGTCGCGGTAGGACTTCCGCGTGCCACCTTCGTTCAGGCCCAGGTAGAATTCCTTGATGTCGGAATTGTCACGCAGCTTGTCGGCTGGCCCTTCGAGCACGATACGGCCGTTTTCCATGACATAGCCATGGTCGGCCACGCCCAGCGCCATCGTGGCGTTCTGTTCGACCAGCAGGACGGAAAGCCTTTCCTGCCTCACGAGCTTGTCGACGATCCCGAATATCTCCTCGACCAGCATCGGCGCCAGGCCGAGCGACGGCTCATCGAGCAGCACGACCTTGGGTTTGCTCATCAGAGCCCGGCCAATCGCCAGCATCTGTTGCTCGCCCCCGGAGAGGTAACCCGACTGCTGGTGCCGCCGCTCCTTCAGCCGCGGGAAGTAGGAATAGACCAAGTCGATCCCCTGCTTCACCACCGCGCCTTCCTTCTGGACGTGGCCACCGGCGATCAAGTTCTCCTCTGTCGTCAGATGCTCGAACACGCGCCGTCCCTCGAACACCTGGACGAGCCCCAAACGCGTGACATCGTGAGCCCGCATACCGTCGACGCGGTGCTCGCCAAGCTGGATCGTACCTTTGGTGACCTCGCCGCGCTCGCCGCGCAGAACGCCCGAGATCGCCTTCAGCGTCGTCGTCTTGCCGGCGCCATTGGCCCCCAGCAAGGTCGTGATCGCGCCTTCGCGAACGTCGATCGACACGCCCTTCAGCACGAGAATGACGCGGTCGTAGACGACTTCGATGTTGTTGATGGCTAGCATCGCCTGTCAGGTGGCGATTACTCGCCACCTGCCCATCGGTTCGCTCAGGACTTCTTCGCTTCGGCGTCGAGGTGCTTCTGGATGACGGAGCGATAGCCCTGGAACCAATCCTTGGTTTTCGTCAGCTTGCCGCCCTTCACGGTCCAGATCTGAACCCAGCCACCGCCTTCATGGTCGGCCGGGGTGATCTCCATCGGCGGTACCAGTCCGCCCAAGGTGAAACCCTTGATCGCCTCCATGCCATTCTTGACTTCTTCGGACGTGGGCGCCGCGCCGTTCTTGGCCTTGATGGCATTGCGTACGGCCTCGACATGCAATGCCGCGATCAGAACACCGCGATTGTAATAGACCGTCGAGTCCATCTCCTTTGGCGGGCTCTTGTTTTGCGCCTTGTACATGGCCTCGATGTCCTTCAGCACCGGGAAGTCTTTGCCGACACCGGCGAACTGGATGGTGTTGTAACCTTCCGCCACGCCCATGCCGCCTGCCGCGATGATGTCGGCTTCTGCACTGCCCCACACGAAGGCCACGACCTTGCTGAGCGGGAAGCCTTTGCCCTTCAGCTCCTTGATCGAGACCGACGGCGCACGGCCGAACAGGTGGGTGATCACGAAGTCGGGCTTGAACCGACCGGTGATGTCGAGGATCTGGGCACCCATCTCGACGCCCGGCGCCGGGACCGCGAAGGTCCTCATCTCGAAGCCTTCCGCCTTGGCTAGATCCTCGAGGATGGGCAGCCCTTCCTTGCCCGCAGGATTGTCGTAGAACAGATAGGCGATCTTCTTGCCCTTGAGGTCGCCGCCGAGCCGCTCCTTGGCGAAGGCGACGGCGGCACCGGCCTGCGACCAGTAGCTGGCGGCAATCGGGAAGGTATAGGGGAAGCGCTTGCCGTCGGCCGCCGAGGCCGTCCCGAAGCCTGGCGATGTGCCGAGGATCTTGTCCTCTTCGAGCTTCTTGTTCAGCGCGGCCGTTTGCGGTGTCCCGTACAGGCCTTCGAGGACTGCTCCCTCCTTCTTGAAGCGCTCATGCGCCTCCATGGCAGGCGGCACCTTGTACTCGTTGTCGATCTCGAGGACCTTGATCTTGAAGCCTTCGACGCCGCCCTTGCTGTTCACGAGGCCGATATAGTCGTGATAGCCGGGACACAGGTTGACGCCGACCGTCGCCGTCGGCCCGGTGCGATCGCACTGGAGGCCGAATACGAGTTCCTTTTGCGCGTAAGCTTGTCCTCCGCCGAACACAAGGGTTGCGGTAGTCGCCGCGACCCCAAGCCAACTCCTTACGAAGCTCGTCATGGGTTCCTCCCTTCGCTGTTGCGCCCCTCTAGTACGAGAAGGGCCAGACCCGGAAATAACTCCGGATATTGCGCCAAAGCCTGTTGAGCCCCTCCGGCTCGACGATGAGAAAGAAGATGATCAGCCCGCCGAACACGCCCAGCCGAAGTCCGGAGATGACATTGGCCATTTCTGCCGTGGTGAAGAACAGCGACCCCACGTTTTCCATGAGGATGCGGATCACGATGGGCAGCAAGGTCACGAAGACGGCGCCGAAGATGGATCCCAGCACCGAGCCCAACCCGCCGATGATGATCATGGCCAGATAATCAATCGAGACGATGAGCTGGAACTGCTCGTAGTTCGCGATGCCGAAATAGTAGGTGTAGAGCACGCCGCAGACACCGGCGTAGAAGGACGAGATCGCGAAGGCGAGCAGCTTGTAGCGGTAGATGTTGATGCCGATGATCTCGGCCGCGATATCCTGGTCACGCACGGCGACGAATGCCCGGCCGATGCGGCTGCGGGCCAGGTTCAGGGTCGCCACGATCGCCAGCACGGCAAAGAACAGTAGGAAGAAATAGAGGCTGCCCTGAGTATTGAAGCTGAAGCCAAACAGGCTCGGTCGATCCACCTCGATGGACGCCTGGGCACCACCCGAGATCGCTGGCACGCGATTGATTGTCCATTCGATGATGAGCTGGCCCGCCAGTGTCGCGATGGCGAGATAGAGACCCTTGATGCGCAGGCTGGGCATACCGACGACCACGCCGATCGCTGCCGCCATGAGGCCGCCGGCTGGCAAGGTGATCCAGAACGGCAGGCCGAGCTTCACGGCGAGATTGGCCGCCGTATAGGCCCCGACCGACATGAAGGCGGCATGGCCAATCGAAATCTGGCCGGTGTAGCCCACGAGAATGTTGAGCCCGAGTGCGCCGACAATGGCGATGAAAATCAGGTTAAGGATCGACAGATAGTATTCGTGAACGGTGAGCGGAATGATCACGACGAAGATCAGCGCCAACGCCGCAACCGTCCATTTGGCGATGGGCAGCGGGTAAAGCGCTGCGTCGGCTGCGTAGGTCGTTTTGAAGATCCCGGATTCGCGGTGAAACATGGGCGTCTACACGCGCTCGATCTTGCGCTTACCGAAGATGCCGTAGGGCCTGATCATCAGGACCAGGATCATCAGTACGTAAGGCGCGAAATCCTTGGTGCCGCCGCCGACATAAGGGTCGAGGTACCCCGCCGCGAGACTCTCGACGATGCCGATGATCAACCCGCCGACCAGCGCGCCGCCGATCGAATCGAGTCCGCCCAGGATCACCACTGGAAAGACCTTGAGGCCGACCAGCGCGAGATGGACGTCGACGCCCAACATGCTGCCCCACACCACGCCACCCAAAGCCGACACCACACCCGCCATTGCCCAGGCGAGCGCGAAGTAGCGTTCGACGTTGATGCCCATCGCCTGCGCCACCTGCTGATTGTCGGCGACAGCGCGCATTGCCACGCCCATGCGGCTCTTCTTGAAGAACCAACTGAAGGCAAGGAAGAGCAGGATCGCGACCACCGCGCCCAGGACCTGGATTGGCGGCAGGCTGGCCGGACCCAGCACGATTGGTTCGTCGCCGATCGGCAACGACACCGCTCTGGTCTCACTTCCGAAGATCACCGGCCCCAGGCCACGTAACATGGCAGCCAGGCCGATCGTCGCCATGATCACCGCCACGACAGGACGGCCAAGCAACGGCCGCAACACGACGCGCTCTAGACCAAAGCCGAAGCCGATCATCACCGCCACGACGATGACGATGGCGGCGATGAGTGGTGCACCCTCGAAGCCCAGCACGACGGCCACGATCAGGCCGGCCAGCATCACAAATTCGCCCTGGGCGAAGTTGATGGCGTCGGTCGCCTTGTAGACCAGAACGAATCCCAGCGCGATCAGGGAGTACATCAATCCGATCGACGCGCCGTTCAGGATCAAGGCGAGGGCAAATTCGAGATCCTCGGACATCCCCCGCTCTCCCTCAGGCCGCGCGTTGCGTGGGCCGGGTCGCGCCCGCGTCGTGGAGGGCAATGGTGGAATCGAGGGTCGACCGGCGGCCATCCTCGAAAGTGATCTCCATGGTCACATCGACTTCTTGTTTGCCGCCGTAGAAGGCGTCGACGACATTGGCGTACTTCTCGGCAACGAACCGCCGCCTGACCTTGCGCGTTCGAGTCATCTCCGCATCGTCGGCGTCGAGCTCCTTGTTCAGCAGCAGATAGCGTTTGACCTGCTGCATGTCGGGCAAGGTCGCGTTGGCCTTCGCGATCTCCTCGCCAATCAGAGCCGCGACCTCCGGCTTGCGGCTGAGATCCATGAAGCTCGTATAGGCAAGGCCACGCTTCTCGGCCCAGGTTCCCACCGTCTGCATGTCGATGGCTATCATCGCGGCCACGCATGGCCGCTGGTCGCCGAAAGCCACGGCTTCGCGGATGAACGGGCTGAACTTCAGCTTGTTCTCGATGAACTGTGGCGCGAAGGCGGAACCGTCGTTCAGCTTCCCGACATCCTTGGCACGGTCGATGATGACCAGGTGCCCCTGCTTGTCGAAGAAGCCGGCGTCACCGGTCTTGAGCCACCCGTCCGGCGTCACCGTCTCCCGCGTGATGTCTTCCTGCTTGAAGTATCCGGCGAAGACATTCGGCCCCTTCAGCATGACTTCGCCACGGTCGTCGATCTTCACTTCGATGCGCGGGATCGGCCGTCCAACCGTATTGGGATTGGCTTCCGCGTCCGACTGGCAGGAGATCATCGCCGATGCCTCGGTGGCGCCGTAGACCTGCTTCAGGTTGATGCCGAACGACCGGAAGAAGCGATAGGTGTCCGGTCCAAGCGGCGCCCCGCCGGTGTAGCACCAGCGTGCGTTGCGAAGCCCGAGCTGGTCGCGCACCGGTCCGTAGACCATGATCTCACCAACCGCGAGGCCCAGCCGATCGGCAATCGACAGCGGCTTGCCGTCGGACCGCTTCAGCTCGCAACGTTCGGCCAGCCCGCGGAACATCTCGAAGACCCGCCGTTTGAGCGGCGTGGCGTCACCCGCCTTGACCTGCATCTGGGTAAGCATGTTTTCCCAGATACGCGGCGGTGCCAGCATCGTATCAGGGCCCAGTTCGCGCAGGTCGCGCTGCACTGTCTCGGGATTCTCCGGACAGTTGGCGATCAATCTCGCCATCAGGGCCATACCGAGCGTGAAAGCCGCATCACCAACCCAAGCCATCGGCAGATAGGATAGCCAGTTGTCGCCCCGCTTGACGTCGTTCACCTCGACGAAGGATTCCGCCGTTGCGATCATGTTGCGGTGACTGAGCATCACGCCCTTGGGGTTGCCCGTCGTGCCCGACGTGTAGGCGATCATCGCCGTATCGTCGGCGGCGCCCCTGGCGAGTTCGGTTTCGTAGAATTGAGGGTTTGACCTTGCAAACGAGCGCCCCTCCTCCAGCACGCTTTCGAACGAGCGCAGCATCGGATCGTCATAGAAGGAAAGGCCGCGTGGATCGTCGAACACGATCCAGCGCAGTCGGGGCAGCTTGTCCTTGAGCGACAGCGCCTTATCGACCTGCTCCTGGTCCTCGGCGACGATTACCGATGTCTCGGCATGGTTCAGGACATAGACCAGCTCCGAAGCAATCGAGTCCTGATAGACCGGTACCGACACGCCGCCCAACGCCTGGGTCGCGAGTTGCGCGAAGTAGAGCTGCGGGCGGTTGTCGCCGACGACCGAGAGCTTGTCGCCGCGCTGGAAGCCCATTGCCGCCAGGCCAAGGGCGAAGTCGCGAACGTTATCGTGATAGGCCGACCAGCTATAGGTCTGCCAGACGCCGCGTGTCTTCTCGCGAATGCCGGGTCCCTTGGGATCCTCCGCTGCGTTGCGTTGCAGCAGTTTCGGCAATGTCGAGGTCTCGACGGCGTCGACCACGCTCATAGCCGCCCTCCACTCTTGCCAGTGCCGAGATAGGCTTCGACTACCTTGGGATCGCGCTGTACTTCCTCAGGCGTACCGGCCGCAATGCGCCGGCCCCGGTCGAGCACCACGACGCGATCGGAGATGTCCATGACGACGCCCATGTCGTGCTCGATCAGGACGACCGTGACGCCGCGTTCTTGATTCACATCGAGGACGTAGCGCGCCATGTCCTCCTTCTCGTCCTGGTTCATGCCCCCCATGGGTTCGTCGAGCAGCAACACCTTGGGTTCGAGTGCCAGCGCCCGGCCGAGTTCGACCCGCTTACGCAGCCCGTAGGCCAAGGCTGCGGTGGGCTGCTTGCGCAGGTCCTGGAGCTTCAGGAATTCGATGATCTCCTCGATCGCTTCGCGATGGGCGATGTCTTCCTTCTGCGCCATGCCCCAGTAGATGACGCTCGACAGCACGCCGGCCTTCATGCGGACGTGACGGCCAAGCATCAGATTGTCGAGAACAGTGAGGCCGCTGAAGAGCGCAATATTTTGAAACGTGCGTGCGATGCCCAGTGCTGCAATATCGCTTGGCTTCTTCTGCGTGATGTCGCGGCCTTCCAGCACGACCCGACCCGTGTCGGGCTTGTAGAAGCCCGAGATCATGTTCAGGAGCGAGGTCTTGCCGGCGCCGTTGGGGCCGATGATGGAGAGGATGCCGCCACGGGGCACATCGAGGGAGACGTCCTGCACAGCGGTAACGCCGCCGAATCGCTTCGACACCGCTTCGACCACAAGCTGGTTGTCGCCCTCACGCGCAGCAATGCGCTGGGCGGACGTCCCCACCAATGAACCCTCCCTAAACTCAGCCCTCTTGTTCGCTTATAGTTATAGGCATCATGCAGATTTCGTAGAGCGGACGCAACCTGTCGGGAGTTCGGCCCATGCCACGTCACATCGTCTGTCTTACCTTCGACCACGACCACATCTCTGGCCTGATCGCCCGCGGCATGACTTCTCCCACCGCGATTTCACGCGGCGAGTACGATATCGTCGTCATTCCGCGCTTGGTCGCCCTGTTGGAGCGCTACGGCATCAAGGGGACCTTCTTCACGCCCGGCCATACGATCGACAGCACGCCGGCAGCGGTCACGCCCTACGTCGAGGCCGGGCACGAGCTTGCCCATCACGGCTGGACGCATCGTCTGCCGGTCAATCTTTCTCGCGACGAAGAGGAAGAGGAGATCGTTCGCGGCAACGAATCGATCAAGCGCATCAGCGGACGGACGGCGCGCGGCTATCGCTCCCCGGCCTGGGATCTCTCTCCTCATTCCATCGATCTGCTGCTGAAGCACGGCATCCAGTACGACAGCTCGTTGATGGGCAACGACTATGATTGCTACTATGCCCGCCAGGGCGACGTTGCCGAGCTGATGAAGCCGCTGGTGCGTGGCCGCGAAACCGCATTGATCGAGATGCCGATCAGCTGGTCGCTCGACGACTATCCTGCCTTCGAATACATGCGCCTGCCCAATGGCTCGGTCCAGCAAGGCCTGATGAATGCGACAGCCGTGCTCGAGAACTTCGTCGACGACTTCACCTACATGACGCGGGTCTGCGACTACGGAATCCTGACTTACACCTTTCATCCGCATGTCATCGGCCGCGGCCATCGCATGATGATGCTGGAACGGCTCATTCAACGCCTGATCGAAGGTGGCGCTGTGTTCATGACTATGGAAGCCGCCATGCAGGACTGGGGGGCGCGGCGCCAGGGTATCGCCAAGGCGGCGGAGTAATGGTCTACAATCGCCGGCTCGCGCGCTCGCAAAACTGCAACCATTTCCTCCAGGATTCATTAGGTTTGCACCAGCACTACGGAGGTTTCATGCGTACAACCATCCTCGCCTTGGGAATTCTCGGCGTTCTCATCACCCCAGCCTTTGCGGGTAGACCCGTGACGGACGAGGAGCGCACAAAGCTGGTCGAGGCCCTGAAGGCGCAAGGCTGCACTGGCGGCAAGATGGAGTTCGACAGCAACAAATTCGAAGTCGATGACGCGACGTGCGCCGATGGCAAGAAGTACGACCTCGACTTCGATCAGGCCTTTGCCTTGCTGAAGAAGAAGCTCGATTAAGCTCCGGCCTGCGTCTTCAACTTGGGCGCGCTTTACGAATCGACCGGCAGATCGTCACCATCTTGCCGATGGCGTGATCGACGAAGGCCTGCACGCTCTTCTCGATCTCTGCGGCGAAGCGAGGCTTCTCCGCCGAAATTGCCCGCGCCAGGACCGAGGCTCTCTCCCGCGCCACGGCCTGGTTTGCCGCGATGGACCGGTCGAGCGATCCATCGGCCTGAACGGGCGCCAGCGCGCCTTCGATCCGTTCCAGAAACGACGGCGCGTGAGCGAGATGCCGGTACATGCTAGCGAGGATCAGCGGCTGCGGGCGGTCTCCGAATTTGTTCAGGCGCAGCACACGCTCCCAAGTCTCGGGGGCAACGTCGTCCTGCGTGGCGAGCTTGGGTAAGGTGACATCGGGTGCTGCCAGCCGCGGCCCCGGCTCCGGCATGCTCGTGGCGGCTGCTTCGCCGCGCAGCCACACCGCAAGCGCCCCCAGCGCAAAGAGATTGATCGTGTTGGAATGGTCGTAGCTCGCCAGCACGGCATCGACGCTCGCCGGCTCGTTGCCCGCGAGTGAGTTCAACCGCGGGAGCATCATCCCTTCCCTGAAGCGAAGCGCCGCCGTATCGGCCATGCCCTGAAGGTACAGCGGCTTCACCGCCGCCCAGGCCCAAGGCAAGGCGCCGTCCATGGTGGCAAGGTGACGCCAGACGAGATTGACGACCCTGACGCCTACGGTACAGCGGATATCGGCAAAGAGATCGGCGACTTCGCCTGTTGCCGTCGCTTCGGCAACGGCCGGAAACGGTTCGTTCACTCGGCCGCCCGCTTGGAGTCCTGGCCTAGCACCGTGAAGAAAGAGGCGGTCTTCGGCTGTTTCGGCAGCTCGACAAGCCCTTCCTTCAGGCGGGCAAACCGCGCTTCCTTGCCACGCACGATACGACCCTCGTTCAGGCTCGGCATAGGATTGCGCGCGATCGGCACGGCATCGGCTGCGGTGTAGACGCAGATGTAGAGGCCGCGTGACTTGTCCGCCCCATTGGCTGCCGAGCCGTGCAGCAGGCGTGTGTGCATCAGGCAAACAGCGCCTGCTTTGCCAAGACAGGGCAGCGACTGCGCCAGCGCCTTCTTCTCCTCATCGGCAGCAACGGCCCCGGTAAAGCGCTCACCGTCGAACAGCGACAGCACCGGCCCCTTGTGCGAGCCCGGCACGACTGTGAGGCAACCATTGTTCTGGTCGACATCGTCGAGGAACAGTAGCGCCGTCACGATGTCGTCGTTGGTGTGCGGCGTGTAGGCGAAGTCCTGGTGATAGTTCACCTCGGTCTTCGCACCCGAGAGCTTCAAGTTGATCTTGCAGTGGTGGAACTTGACGTCCGGCCCGATCAGGTCGGCCACCATGTCGACCATGCGCGCATCGACCATGACTTCGCGATAAGCATCGGAAATGTCCGACGGATTGTTGATGCGCCGCAGCGCCGGCTTGTCCGCGCTGTGCTCGGCGCCCATGTCGAAGCGTGGCCGACCATCTATCGTCGGCGGGCCAAACGGCGCAGTGTGCGCCCGGCTTTGCTCCACCCAGCCCGCGATTTCTCCCTTGAGGGCTGCGAGCTGAGCCGGTGTCACAGCATCCTCGACCATGAGGTAACCGTCACGCCAGAACGCATCTCTTTGTTCCTGTGTCAGCACCGTCATGGTCGTCTCCCTCTAGACAACGCCGCGTTTGCGGAAATCGGCGATGGCCGCCGCGTCGTAACCGAACTCCTGCAGGATGGCATCGGTATGCTCACCCTGCTCCGGCGTCGCCGTCTTCATCTCGAACGGCGTGCGGCTCATGTTGATCGCCTGGCCGATCAGCTCGATGTCGCCGAGCTTCGGGGAATTCACGGGATGCGCCATCTTGAGGTGCTTGACCTGCGGATCGGCGAACATCTCGTCCATCTTGTAGATCGGCCCGGCCGGCACGCCGGCCTTGTTCAGCTTCTCGACGAGCTCGGCGCTGCCGTAGGTCGCAACGCGCTTGTCGATCTCCGCATTCAGGGCATCACGGTTCTTGGCACGAGCCTTGTCCGAGTTGAACCGTTCGTCGGTCATCAGTTCCGGCGCGGCGATGCTTTCGCAGAAGCGCTTGTAGATATGGCCGCCTGACGCCGCGATGTTGATGTAGCCGTCCTTGGTCTTGAAGACGCCGGTCGGGATCGAGGTCGGGTGGTTGTTGCCGGCCTGGCCCGGCACGTCCTTGGCGATCGTCCAGCGGGCAGCCTGGAAGTCGCACATCGAGATCATCGCCTGCAGCAGCGAGGTCGAGATCCACTGGCCCTGGCCCGAGGTCTCGCGCTCCAGCAGCGCGATCAGGATGCCAATGGCGCAGTGCAGGCCCGCGCCCACGTCGGCAACAGCAATGCCGGCACGGACTGGCCCCTGCTCCGGCATGCCGGTGACCCACATGAGGCCGCCCATACCCTGGGCGATCTGGTCGAAGCCAGCGCGTTCGGCATAAGGGCCGTCCTGGCCGAAACCCGAGATCGAGCCCAGGATGATCCGCGGGTTCACCTTCTTCAGGCTCTCGTGGTCGATGCCGAGGCGGAACTTCACGTCGGCGCGGTAATTCTCGACCACGACGTCGGCCTTCTCGACCATCTTCATGAAGATGGCCCGGCCGTCCGGGTCCTTGAGGTTGAGGGTCACCGACCGCTTGTTGCGATGCAAGTTCTGGAAGTCGGGTCCGTGGCGGGGCCCACCCATATCCATTTCGCCGGCCGACGGCGGCATCTCGACCTTGATGCAGTTGGCGCCCCAGTCAGCCAGGTAGCGCACGGCGGTCGGACCGGCGCGCACGCGCGTCAGGTCGAGGACGGTGAAGCGGGAAAGCGGTCCTGCGGTCATGCTCTCACTCTACGTTGGCAACTATTCAACCCGTACCATGGCGGCGGGATCGATCTCCAGCCAGACCCGGCTGCCGACCTCGAACACTTGGCTCGGGCTGGTCGAAACACGGATCTGTTTGGCCCCCGCCAGAGGCCGTACCTGATAATCCCAGTATTCCCCGAGATAGGAACGGCTGGCGATCTCCGCCTCGACCGCCAGAGCCTGCCCGGAAGGCTGGCTGGTGGCCAGCCCAATGGCCTGCGGTCGTAGGGAATAGAGCAAGGCGCCACTGCCATTCACCCCTTCCAGGGAGCCTGCCTTGGCCGTGAAGCCGTCGAACCGGACCTCGCTGCCCTGGTGGCTGCCCTCGAGGAAGTTCGTCCGGCCGATGAAGCCCGCAACGAACCGGCTTTTCGGCCGGCCGTACAGCGTATGAGGCGCATCGATCTGCTCGACCTTGCCCTTGTTCATGACCACGATCCGGTCCGACGTCACCATGGCCTCGGATTGGTCGTGCGTGACATAGACCGTGGTGATCTTGAATTCGTCGTGGAGCCGGCGGATCTCGAACCGCATCTCCTCGCGCAGGTTGGCGTCGAGATTGCTGAGCGGCTCGTCGAGCAGAAGCACTTCCGGCTCGACGACGATGGCACGGGCCAATGCCACGCGCTGTTGCTGGCCGCCCGACAGTTCGGCCGGATAGCGGCCCTTGAGATTGCGCATCTGGACCACGTCCAGGATCTTGTCGACGCGACGGTCGATCTCTGCGCGCGACAGCTTGCGGACCTGCAGGCCGAAGCCGACATTCTCGCCCACCGTCATGTTCGGCCAAATCGCGTAGCTCTGGAAGATCATCGACATGCGACGGTGTTCCGGCGGCACCACGCCCGACGGTGAGGAAATCTGCTTGCCGTCCATTTCGATCGTGCCGGCCGACGGCGGCATGAAGCCCGCGATCATGCGCAAGGTCGTGGTCTTGCCGCAGCCCGACGGCCCCAGCAGCGACACAAACTCTCCCTTCACCAGTTCGAGAGAGAAATCGGCGACAGCATCGAAGCTGCCGTAGCGTTTGGCGACGTTCTTCAGGACCAGCTTGCTCATGTCGCGTTACGCCTCAGCATGAAATCACGGCCGAGCGCTTTTTGCCCGACCCACAACAACGGCAGGGTAAGCACCTGCAGGATCAACGCCAATGCGGCGAGACGCTCGAAATTGCCCTCCTCGCTCATGTCGAAGATCATGACGGACGCCACCTTGGTGTTGGGCCCGTAGAGGAAGATCGCCGCCGACAACTCGCGTGTCGCCGGAATGAAGATCAGCAGCCAGGCACCCAGCAGGTTGCGCTTCAGGAGCGGTGCAACGACGCGACGAAGCGCCGTGAACCGGCTGCCCCCCAGCACGCGGACCGCCTCCTCCATCTCCGGGTTCAGGCTGCGGATCGCGGCACTGGCGTTGACGTAACCCACTGGCAGAAAGCGCGTGGTAAAGGCCAGGATCAGGATCAGCGCCGTGCCATAGAGTGCCAGCGGCGGCGGCGCGTAGGCGGCATAGAAGCCGATGGCCAGCACGACGCCCGGGATCACAAAGGGTGCCACGCAGAGGAAGCCCAGAACGCCGCCGAACGGCACCAGCTTGCGGACCACGATATAGGCCACGCCCAGGGTCAAGAAGACAGCCACCGTGGCGCTGGCCCCGGCATAGAGAAAGCTGTTCAGCACCGACTGCGCCGCCGTCGCATGCTCGAACAGCACGAAGCGGAAGTTCTGCAGCGAGATGTTGTCCAGCGAGAAGCCGCGGCCCCAGGCTTTGGCGAAGGCCGACTGGATCAGGAAGATGTACGGCAGGAACACCGCGAGGGCTGAGACGAACATCGCATAGCCGAACACGACCCAGCGCCAGTGACCGAGCAGGATCGGGCGCCGTTCACCGCCCTTCCCTGTCAACGCCACGAAGCCCTTTCGGCGGGTGATCAGTCGCTGCACCAGCACCAGCAGAACCGTGACGCCCAGCAGCGGCATGGCGTAGGCCGCCGCCACTTCGACCCGGACCGGATTACCGAAGAACTGGAAGAGCTGTGTCGTCACGACGTTGAAGCGCGCTGGAATCGCGATCATGGCCGGAGAGCCGAAGAGCGCAATCGCCTCCAGGAAACAGATGATCAGACCACCCAGGATCGCCGGCAGTGCCAGCGGCAGGGTCACCCGCCACATCGTCCGCCACGGTCCGGCGCCCAGGATGTTGGCAGCATCCTCCATCTCCGACGAGACGAGCTCCAACGCTGCCGTCGTGAAGATGAAGATATAGGGGAAGGAATAGAGCGCGATGACGACCGCGAGGCCCGTGAAGCTGTAGATGTTGAAAGGTCCAGCCTCGGCGCCCGTCGCCAGCATGTAGAAGCGGTTCAGCCAGCCGGCATTAGGCCCTGCCAGCAGGATCCAGGCGACCGCGCCGGTGTAGGGCGGCGTAATGAAGGTTGCCAGAACCAGCATGCGCGTGAGCCCACGGCCGGGCATGTCGGTGCGTGCGACCGCCCAGGCCAGTGGCACGGCGAATACGCCCGCCAGAAGGGCCGACACGGCGCCGAGCTTCAGCGAATTCAGCAGTGCATCGATATAGCGAGCACGCCCATAAGCCGTGGCGTAGTTGGCAAAGGTAAATTCGCCTGTCCGCTCTGCCTGAAAGCTGGTGATGACCAGATAGATGAACGGGCTCACCACCAGGAACAGCAGGACGGCGATGATCGCGATCCACAGCAGCCATGTCGAATCGAAATAGCCGGCGCGCGAAGGGCGCGCCGGCACGGCATCAAGAGTAGAAGCAGTCGCTGTCACGTCGGTTGCCGCCCTCTACCTCAATTGCCGAACGTATCGCGCCACTGCTCGATCACTTCCGGGATGCCCTTGTCGACTTCGGCAACCGTCGGGCGGATCAGCTTGACCTCGCTGATCGGCTTGGCGCCCGGCGGGGACTCCACTTCGGGGCGCAGCGGGATGCCGAAGTGCTTGGCGTTGATCTTCGAGGCCTCGATTGAATAGAGGTACTCCATGAAGAGTTTCGCCGCATTGGGATGCTTCGTGCCCTTCATAATCGCCGAGGGCGAAATGATCAGCACCGCGCCGTCGCTGGGATAGGACACAGCCAGCGGATTGCCGCGCGCTGCACTGAACAAGGTCGAACCGTCGGCACCTGCTGCCACCTGCCGTTCACCGGCGTTCAGCGCCGTGACCGTGTCGTTGATCGAACGGCCGATCTGCGGCTTGTTCTTCTCCAGCTTCTCGAAATACTGCCAGCCGTAGAGCTTCTTCATCGACAGGACCCAGGTCCCGACATAGCCGGAGAAACCTGGATGGCCGATCGAGACTTTGCCCTTCCACTTGATGTCGAGCAGGTCCTCCCACTTCTTGGGAGCATCCTCTGCCTTCACCTTGGAGGTGTTGTAGGTCAGCACGACGAGGCCCGCAGCGGTCGTGTGATAAAAGCCATCCGGATCGAAATTCTGGAAGATCGGCGAAATCTTCGGCGTCGACTCGGGGATATACTTGTCGAAACGGCCTTCGGCCTTCAGCCGAGCGTAGTGGCCGAGATCGGTCGACGAGAACACATCACAGATGGTCTGGTTGTTCTTGATGTCCTGCAGGAGGCGCTGATAGGCAACCTGCGCCGTCGTGCGCACGACATTGACCTTCACGCCATACATCTCGGTGAAGCCGCGCCCCAGATCTTCCGCCCCTTCAGATGTATAGTGGGCGACGTACCAGGTCAGCTCGCCCTCTTTCTTGGCAGCCTCGGCAAGTGATTTGATATCCGCCAGCGCCGCGACAGGCGCGAGAAACAGCGCAAAAGCGAGCGCGAGGCGTCCCAACCCCTTCATGATTTCCTCCCGGTTCGTTACTTCATTCGTATTGAAGTGCGATACGATCATACGAAGAGCCACGCGACAAGCTTTAGGGACAAAGAGAACGCGCATGACGGAAAGCAAGCAGTCGAATGAATGGGCCGCCTACTATCAACAGCTTCGCGATCGTCCACCGCGCCGCACACTGTTGGCCGCACTCGATGCGTTCGGGACTGCACCACCTGACGCGCTCGTCATCGACCTCGGCTGCGGCGATGGTCGTGACGTGATTGAGATGCTGCGCCGCGGCTGGCGTGTGATTGCCGTCGATTCCGAGCCCGAGGCTTTGCGTCAGTTGCAGGCTCGCCCTCTCCCAGAGGGAAGCGACGTCACGCCGATCATCGCACGCCTTGAAGATGTTCCGATCCCACTCGGCGTCCACTTGGTCAATTCGAGCTTCGCCATGCCTCTCTGCGAGCCAGAAGGGTTCTTTCGTACCTGGGCACGCATACGCGAGGCCTTGCCATCCGGTGGCCGCTTCTCCGGGCAGTGGTACGGGCCACGCGACAGTTGGGTCGGCAGACAAGGCATCGCCTTTCTCGGCCGCGACGAGGCCCTCGCCCATCTCGATGGGCTTCGACTGGAGATGTTCGAGGAAGAAGAAACTGATGGCGTCACGCCACGTGGCAATGCCAAGCACTGGCACATCTTCCATATCGTTGCGCGGAAGCCCTAGGGACCGCCGAAGTAGACAAGCAGCCGGCTGTTGGCCGACACTGCTGCACCGCATTCAACGGAGGGAAAACATGGCCTCCCCGCAATCTTCCGGCGCGTCGCGCGATGTTCCGGTCACCGCCGAAATCGCCAAGCGAGCTGCCACTCTCGCCTGGCACGACCTGCCGGACGATCTCGTCGAGCGCACCAAACAGTGCCTGCTTGACTGGTTTGCCGTCACCGTGGCCGGTGCGCAGGAAGAACTGACGGATATCCTGATCCGCGAAGCCCTCGAGGATGGCGCCAAGGGGCCGGCGACGCTCGTTGGCCGTTCCGAAAGGGTGCTGCCATCGGCCGCCGCCCTCATCAACGGCTCGGCCAGCCATGCGCTCGACTACGACGATGTGAACTTCTCTATGGGCGGCCACCCGACGGTCACGGTCGTACCCGCCCTGCTGGCGCTCGGCGAGCAGATGAAAGCCTCGGGTCGCCTGTTCATCGAGAGTTTCGTCGCGGGCTATGAGACATCTGGCCGGGTGGGACGCCTTGTGGCGCCCAGCCATTATCAAAAGGGGTTTCACGTCACCGGCACCGTGGGTTCATTCTCGGCCGCCGCAGCGGCCGGCCGCATGCTGGGCCTTACCGACGACCAGCTCGCGGTCGCCTTCGGAATCGCCGCCACGCAGGCGGCCGGGCTCAAGTCCAACTTTGGCACCATGTGCAAGCCACTCCACGCCGGCACGGCCTCGGAACACGGACTGCGCGCCGCCCGCCTCGCCGCCAAGGGCTTCACGGCCCGCCGCGACTCGCTCGAGTGCGACCAGGGCTTCGCCTCCTCGCAAAGCGACCATCTCGACGCCGACGCCGCGCTCGGCACGCCGCCGCAGGGCTGGCATCTGCGCAACAATCTCTTCAAGTATCATGCCGCCTGCTACCTGACGCACGCCCCCATCGAGTGCGCTAAGGAGATCCGGCTGAAGAGCAACTTCCCGCCGGAACGCGTGCAGAAGATCCTGCTCAGGATCGACTCGGGCGCCGACCGGGTGTGCAACATCCCGCATCCGACAACGGGTCTCGAAGCCAAGTTCTCGCTACGCCAGACCGTGGCGATGGCGCTGACCGGCGTCGACACGGCGAACCTCGATTCCTACAACGAGGCAGTAACGCAGGATCCGCGGATCAAGACCCTGCGCGACAAGATGGCGATCGATTTCAAGCCTGGCTGGGCGCATTCGGTTGCCGAGATGGCCATCCAGCTCGACGACGGTACGACCATCGAGGTTACGCACGACGCTGGCATCCCGTGGGCCGATCTCGCCAAGCAGCGTCAGGCGCTGGAAACGAAGTTCGACAGCCTGGTGACGCCACAGCTCGGTGCGGCCGGCACACGTCGGCTGCACGACGCCATCGAGCGTGTCGACAGCCTCACCGACATCGGCGAGCTGGTCCGCGCCTCGGCAAGACGTTAACGGAGATCAACACGAGTATGACTGAAGATTTCAGGGCCCGCGCCCGGCTGGTGCCCAAGGGCAACCGCTATGAGGATTTCGAGGTTGGACGGGTGTTCAGCCATCATTGGGGGCGCACGATCACCGAGTCGGAGACCACCCTCTTCTCGACGCTGACGCTCCACTTCAATCCGCACTACTACAATGCGGCCTACTCCAAGGCGCACGGCCATCCCGGCATCGTTGCCAATCCGCTGCTGGTCTTCACGACGGTGTTCGGCCTCACGGTCGAGGACCTGAGCGAGGGCGGCGGGCCGTTCCTCGGCGTCAACGAGCTCACCTATCACCAGCCCGTCTACCCCGATGATTCGCTTCGGGCAGAATCCACCGTGCTCGACCGGCGCGTCTCGGACTCCCACAAGGGATTCGGCATCGTTACCTGGCACACCAAGGGCTTCAACCAGCGCGAAGAACTCGTGATCGACTTCAAGCGTACCAATCTCGTTCGTCTCAGGAATCCGTAAAGATGCCTTTCCTCACCGAAGAACGCCGCATGATCCAGGAGCAGGCGCGCGAATTCACGCTGAACGAAGTCCTGCCCGTCGCCAACAAACTCGACCCCGAAAAGGGCGACATCCCGATGGATCTGCGCGAGAAGATGGCGGAGCTGGGCTATTTCGGCATCCTGATCCCCGAGCAGTATGGCGGCCTCGGGCTGGGCTGCTCCGAGTACTGCCTGGTGACCGAGGAGCTGTCGCGCGGCTGGATGAGCGTCGCCTCGATCATCGCGCGCGGCAACCTGCTGATCGGCTCGCAGGAGATGAGCGAGGAGCAGCGCAGCCGCTACCTTCCCCGCATGGCCAAGGGTGAGTTTCTGGGCGCCTTTTCGATGTCCGAGCCGAACGCAGGCTCCGACATTTCCAATATCTCCTGCCGCGCCAGGAAGGACGGCGACAGCTACCTGATCAGTGGCAACAAGTACTGGTGCACCTTCGCCGACGGTGCCGACTTCATGATCATTATCGCGCGCACTTCGGATGCGCCTCCGGGCAAGCGCCATCTCGGCCTGTCCATGTTCTTCGTCGAGAAGAAACGTGGCGAGCTGCCGAAGGGATGCAGCGGCGCGCCCATTCCCAAGATCGGCTACTTCGGCTGGAAGACCTGGGAACTGGCCTTCGACAATTTCCGTGTCGATGCCGCCGATCTGATCGGCAAGGAAGGCGAGGCCTTCTACTACGCCACCTCGGGCCTGGAGACTGCCCGCGCCCATACCGCGGCGCGCGCCATCGGACTGGCCCAGGGAGCGCTCGACGATTCGATCCAGTACGCCAACGACCGCAAGCAGTTCGGCCACTCGATCTCGGACTTCCAGGCAATCCGCTTCAAGATCGCCGACATGGCGACGCAAATCGAAGCAGCCCGCCAGCTCATGTATTTCGTCTGCGAGCAGATCGACACCGGCCAGCGCTGCGACAAGGAAGCGTCGATGGTGAAGCTGTTCGCCTCCGAGATGGCCGAGCGGGTCACCAGCGAAGGCATCCAGATCCATGGCGGCGCAGGCTATACGACGCTCCACGCCGTCGAGCGCCATTGGCGCGATGCACGCCTGACCAAGATCTTCGAGGGCACCTCGGAGATCCAGAAGCGCATCATCTCCGACCGTCTGTTGGGTCGTGGGAGGAACTGATGAAGGTCTCCGCACTCACCGGCAAAGCCAACTACTTCGAGGATTTCATCGTCGGCGACGTGATGAAGCACGCGCGCGGCAAGACGGTGGAGCCGATGGAGCAAGTCTGGATCACCAACGTGACCATGAACACCGCCGAAGCCCACTTCAACGAGCACCTGACCCAGTCGACGCCCTACAAGCAGCGACTGGGCTTCGGCGGCGTCACCATCTCCATGTGCATCGGCCTTGCCGCCGAGGACACGGCCGAGAATGCGTTGATGGAACTCGGCATGGACAAGATCAGGCTCAAGGGCCCGCTGCACCATGGCGACACGCTCTATTGCTATACCGAGGTGCTGGAAAAGACCGACGCCAAGCAGGCGGACGCCGGCATCGTGCGCTTCAAGCATTACGGCGTAAACCAGGACGACAAGCACATCTTCGAGGGTGAGCGTACCGTGCTGATCAAACGGCGCAGCCATTGGGGAGACAAGTGAGCGCCGAGTCACCTCTCGGTGCTCTCGACGGCGTCCGCATCATCGACCTCACGCAGATGCTGGCCGGCCCCTTCTGCACCATGCTGCTGGCCGACCAGGGCGCCGAAGTCATCAAGGTGGAGCCGCTCGACGGCGATCACACGCGCATCATCGGCCCCTACCATGCCGACGATAAGCTGAAGGCATTCGGCGGCTACTTTGCCTCCGTCAATCGCAACAAGAAGTCGATCGCTATCGACCTGAAGAAGCCCGAGGGCCGCGATCTCGTCATCCGCCTGTGCAAGGACGCTGACGCCGTCGTCGAGAATTCCCGCGCCGGCGTCATGGAACGGCTAGGCCTCTCCTACGAGACGTTGCGTGAGAGCAATCCCAAGCTGGTCTACGCCACCATCCGCGGCTTCGGCGATCGCCGCACCGGCGCCAGCCCCTATGCCGACTGGCCGGCCTACGATGTCGTCTCGCAGGCCTTCGGCGGTGTCATGGCCATCACCGGCCCCGACAAGCACACGCCGATGAAGGTCGGTCCTGGCATTGGCGACCTGATGCCCGCAACCATGTGCGCAGTCGGTCTGGTGAGCGCCATTTTCCGCGCCCACAAGACCGGCAAGGGCCAGTTCGTCGATGTCGGCATGGTCGATGCCATCCTGTCGATGTGCGAGCGCATCGTGCACCAGCATGCGTACACGGGCGGCGTGCCGGTGCCCGAGGGCAATCACCATCCCCTGCTCTGCCCCTTCGGCATGTTCCCCGCCAAGGACGGCTTCATCACCATTGCGGCCCACGCCGACGCCCACTGGCCGATCCTGTGTCGTCTCATCGGCCGGGCCGAACTCGGCACCGATCCGCGCCTGGCCACCGTGCAGGACCGCCGCGCCAATCAGGACGAGATCATCGCTGCGGTCTCGGCTTTCACCAGGCAGCGCACCAAGCAGGAGCTTCTGGTGCATTTCGGCGGTCAGGTGCCGTTCTCCCCGGTAAACGACGTGCGCGACGTCTTCGCCGATCCGCACTTTGCTGCCCGCGATATGGTGGTCCGGGTTCCGCATCCCGGCCTCGACATCGAAACCGCGATCGCCGGGGTCGCGATCAAGATGACTGAAACCCCCGGCCGCGTGCGCCATCGCGCCCCCTTGCTGGGCGAGCATACGGACGAGTATCTGGGGTCGATCGGCTGCGGTGCCGGCGATATCGCCCGCCTGCGCGCCGACAAGATCGTTGCCTGAGGAGAACAGAATGACCGACCGCCAACCCCGCCGCGCCCGCCGCGTCCAGCTTTCGACGCCCGGCTCCAGCGAGAAGATGATCCAGAAGGCGTCGGAGTCGAAGGCTGATCATGTCTTCCTCGATCTCGAAGATGCCGTGGCCCCCAGCCAGAAGCGCGATGCCCGCAAGAAGATCATTGCCGGCCTGAAGTCGCTCAACTGGACGGGCAAGACGCGCTGCGTGCGCATCAACGACCTGACGACCGAGTACGCCTTCGAGGACATCATCGAGGTGGTCGAGGGTGCCGGCGAGCATCTCGACACGATCATGATGACCAAGGTGCTGACGCCGGCCGACGTGCTGTTCGCCGACAAGCTGCTGCACCAGCTCGAGAAGAAGCTGAAGCTCAAGCGCCGCATCGGCCTCGAAGCCCTGATCGAAGAGGTCGAGGGCATGCAGAACGTCGACGCCATCGCCAAGTCGACGCCGCGCCTCGAGTGCCTGGTCTTCGGCATGGGCGACTTCTCGGCCTCGATGGGCGTCACCAACAAGAACGTCGGCGAGACCGACGGCTATCCGGGCGACATCTGGCACTATGCCCGCTTCCGCCTGATCATGGCCTGCCGCGCCGCCGGCATCGATCCGGTCGACGGCCCGTTCGCCGACTTCAAGAACCCCGATGCCTATCGCGAGGAGTGCCGCCGCTCGATGACCTTGGGCGCCGTCGGCAAGTGGGCGATCCACCCCTCTCAGATCGACATCGCGCTCGACGTCTTCTCGCCCAAGGCCGAGGACATCGCCCGCGCCCGCAAGCTCGAGAAGGCCTACGCCGAAGCCGAAGCGCAGGGCCTGGGTGCCATCAACGTCGACGGCATCATGGTCGACGTGGCCTCGATCCGCATCCTGCGCAACACCATCCTGAACAAGGCCGACCTCTTCGGGATGTAAGCCCGCTCCCATGAAGCGCGCGATCATCCCTGTGGCCACAATGTTGGCCATTCAGGTGATGGTCTCGCTCTCCGTGCTGTCGCTCAGTGTGATGATGCCGGCGGTGGCCAAGGATCTGGCCATCGACCCCAAGCTGGTCGGCATCTTTACCGCGATCATCTATGCGGTTGCCGCGACCATGGCGCTCGCGGCAGCCGGGCCGATCCTTCGCTTCGGCTCGGTACGCATGTGCCAGGCTGCCCTGCTGATGGCCGCTCTCGGCCTCGCCTTCAATGCCCTGGCGTTCGTTGCCGCGACCGTGCTGGCGGTGGTCTGCATCGGCGCGGCGCAAGGACCGCTCAATCCAGCCTCGGCACATGTTCTGGCCCAGCGCGTGCCCCGCGAATATTTCGGGATGGTCTTCTCGATCAAGCAGACCGGCGTACCGGTCGGTTTCGCGCTCGCCGGCTTGCTCTTCCCGCAACTCCTGGAGTGGGTCGGATGGCGCGGCGCCAGCTTGATTGCAGCCGGCGGCGCCTTGCTGGCAGCCCTCGCGATTGAACCGCTACGCCGCGATCTCGACGTCATCGCCACCGCCAGCAAGCCTACAGGCAGTATCTGGACGTCGGTTCGCTTCGTGCTGAGCCACGACCAGCTTCGCGTCCTCGGATGGTCGGCTCTTGTCTATGTGATCGCCCAACACACCTTCACGTTCTATCTCGTCACCTACCTCTACGAACACTGTCGCCTCAGCATCGTGCAGGCGGGCTTTCTGCTGTCGCTCTCGCAAATCATCGGTACCGGCGTGCGGCTCGTGAGCGGTGGTGTCGGCGATCGACTGCCGCGCATGCAGCTTCTCGGCTGGACCGGCATCCTCATGACGGCCGGCTGCATCGCCACGGGCCTGCTCGCACCGGATTCACCCTTCTGGGTGATTACCTTCGTGGTGGTCGCCTACGGCGGCGTGGTCATCAGTTGGAACGGAACGTCACAGGCCGAGTTCGCCCATCTCGCGCCTCCCGGCGAAACGGCAGCAGTTGCCTCGGTGCAGACCGCGCTCGCCTTTTCCGGGGCCGTCTTCGGCCCGCCAATCTTCGCCCTGATCGCGTCCGTCGCGAGCTACCGCATGGCCTTCTTTGCGGTCGCCGCCTGCGTCTTCGCCGCGGCCGTCTGGCAGATCGCCGCCGCGCGACGGACTACGGCTCCTTCATCCCCGCAGTAGTCACGATCTCCCCCCACTTCTTGGTCTCCGCCGCTTGGAAGGTCGCGAGATCTTCAGGCGAGCCCGTGAACGACGTGCCGTAGGTCGTCTTCAGCAGGTTCTTGTACGCTGTCGACTCAGTCGCTGTACGCACGAGCGCATTCAACTTCTCGACAATCGGCTTTGGCGTTCCCGCCGGGGCATAAAGTGCCGTCCAGGCGACGATCTCGAACCCTGGCACACCACTCGCCGCCACGGTCGGAAACTGTTCCAGGCCAGGGATCTTATCCTTGCTGGTGACCGCGAGGCCGCGGGCGCGGCCGTCGAGTACCGCCGGCAACCCGGCCGTGAAATCCGAGAAGATCACGTCGATGCGGCCACCCAGCAGGTCGGCGACTGCCTGTGGCTGGGTCTTGTAGGGCACGCCCATGATGTCGACCTTGGCCATGATCTTGAAGAGTTCGGCGCCGCCGCGGCTTGAGCCGTTGCCGCTGCCGAAGCTCAGCTTGCCGGGCTGCGCCTTGGCCAGGGCAATCAGTTCGCCGATGGTCTTGGCATGCAGGTCACTACGCACCATGACGATCTGCGGCCCTTGGGTGATACCGGCAACCGGTGCGAAGCTCTTCACCGGATCGTAGGCCAACGCCTTGTAGACATGCGGATTGATCGCCTGCGTGGTCTGGGTGGTGAAGAACAGTGTATAGCCATCGGGCGCTGCGGCGGCCGCGGCTTGCGCCGCGATTTGGCCTTCCGCACCCGGCTTGTTTTCGATCACGACCGACTGACCGGTCTGCGTGGCAATCTCCGCTCCAATCACGCGAGCCGCGACGTCCGTCGCGGTACCTGGTCCGAAGGCGGTGATGATCCGAATGGGTTTGTTCGGATAGTCCTGCGCGGCAGCTGGCAGCGCGATAATCAGCGCAACAAGGAAACTCAGGAGTCTCATCGTTCGCTCCCTGCTAGCCGAGGTTTCGACGATAGAGCGCGATCAGGCGCTCCCAGTGCCGCTCCGCCGCCGGCTTGTCGTAGCACCAGCGTTGCGGAAAGGCGAAGCCGTGATGGACAGTCGGATGGACTTCGAGTTCGCCCTTGGCACCCGAAGCGTCGAACAGCTTCTTCAGCTCCTTCACCATGTCGGGCGGCGCCAGGTCATCGTGCTCGGCGCAGGAAATGTAGAGCTCTCCCTTGGCCTTGCCCAAGGTGAGGTGCGGGCTTTCGACGGCATCGCTCACCAGCCACGTGCCGTAGAAAGAGGCGGCGGCAGCGATACGGTCCGGGTAGCGGGCGGCTGCCGCCAATGCATAGGGTCCGCTCATGCAATAGCCGTGAGCGCCGACCGGTCCCTTTTTTGCCTCCTTCTGCTGATCTGCATAGGCGATCAGGGACGCGACATCGTCCATCACCGGCGGGATCGTCATCTTGGTCCGCACGGCGCGCATGCGCTGATGCTCGGCGCTGCCGTGGGTCAGGACATCGGCGCCGTACTTCGTGTCCTTGCCGGCGCGATAGTAGAGATTGGGGAGCAGCACATAGTAGCCGACCGTCGCGAGCCGCCGGGCCATGTCGTAGAGCTCCTCGCGGATGCCGGGAGCGTCCATCAAGAGCAGGACGGGCGGATAGGGTCCGCCGCGCTCCGGGTGGCAGATGAACGTTTCGAGGCCACCGTCCCGAGTTGGGATGTCCAGAACTTTCTCGATCATTTATCGACGCTCCTCCTGCTTTCCGCGATGCGGCCGCCTTGCTAGGCTTGACCCAACAATAACGCTTCTTGGGGTGAAACGATGAGACGAGCTTTGATTGGCACGGCCGCATTCTGCCTTGCGGCCTGGTCGCTGCCGGCTGTTGCCCAGCTTTCAGACAATACGCTCAAGGTCGGCGTCGCGACCGACATGTCGAGCCTCTACGCCGACATCAACGGCCCTGGCGCCGTGCTCGCCACGCAGATGGCGATCGAGGATTTTGGTGGCTCCGTGCTCGGCCAGAAGATCGAGTTCGTGTCGGGCGATATCCAGAACAAGGCCGACGTAGCCGCCACCATGGCCGGGCGTTGGTATGACAACGAAAAGGTCGACATGATCCTGGGCGCGGGCGCCTCGTCCTCGTCGATCGCCTCGGCGCGCGTCGCCGGCGACAAGAAGCGCATCTTCATCGCACCCGATCCGGCCTCGTCCGACCTGACCGGTAAGCTCTGCAATCCCTACACGATCCACTGGGTCTACGACACGGCCGCTCTGGCCAACGGTACCGGCTCGGCGGTCGTGAAGGCTGGCGGCAAGACCTGGTTCTTCCTGACGGCCGACTATGCCTTCGGCTATGCGCTGGAGCGCGACGTCTCCGAAGTGGTGAAGAAGTCCGGCGGAACCGTGCT